>JAGREZ010000076.1:5927-11781 GCA_020446285.1 Geminicoccaceae bacterium | reverse complement strand
GATGCAGTTGCGATTGTCCTGGCGGATCCAGCCGGAGCCGGGGCGGCCGTCATCGAGCTTGCGGTCGATGCTCATGGCCGTGTCGCCCTCGATGACACCATCGTTCGTCGCCGGGCCGCGTTCGAGCCTGACCCAGTGTGCCTGCTTGCCGAGACTGATCACGAAGGCGACGCTGAAGCCGCCGCCGACGGGCGCGCTCGGCAGGCCACGGCCATGATCCGCGTTCGGCGCCGCGGCGAGTTCGACCCCGGTGATGAGATCGGCGGCGGCCATGTGCTGCCAGTAAAGGACCGTTTCGCTCGTGATGCCATTGCCGTCGATCTGGCCGTCACCATCGCACTGGTTGGCGGCCCCGTCGCAGGCCGGGGAGGTCCAGGCGATGCCGACCGGCGTGCCGAGGGCCGACTGGCCGTCGCTATAGTCGCCGGGCATGGCGCTGTATTTGTCGTAGAAGGTGTTGTGCGCGGCGCGATAGGCCTCGACCTGACTCATGGTCGATTTCACCCGCGCGCTCTCGATCATCTCCTGGCCCTTCAGCACACCGCCGATGATGAGGCCGATGATCACGAGCACGATCGACAGTTCGACGAGCGTGAAGCCGGCTTCTTTGACGCGCCCGGCTTGCGGGGTGCGTGAGCCGACGGAAAAATGGGCGACCGACATTGCAAATACTCTCCGGGAATTGAATTTCCGGAAAGGATATATTGCATGGACAGGTTAACAGGTTCTGAATGCCCGCCCGAATTCCGCTGGTTCCGGAGAGATCCGTCAGGGATCGCAGGTCTCTGCGGGCCGGTGGGATGAAGGAAGGGAGGCGGACAAGGGCCCCGAGGTGATGGACCGCGCGGCCCTTGCCCGCAAGGAGACCGTTGTGGGGATCAGTCGATCTCGAACAGCAGGTGGCAGTCGGCGCCGTTGGTGATGTTGTAGGCGGATGTCGTCGTCAGTGCTGCACCGCCGTCGATGCAGTTGCGATTGTCCTGGCGGATCCAGCCGGAGCCGGGGCGGCCGTCATCGAGCTTGCGGTCGATGCTCATGGCGGTGTCGCCCTCGATCACGCCGTCGGCGGATCGCGGACCACGTTCGAGCCGGATCCACTGCGCCTGCTTGTTGAGAATGTTCAGGTAGTGGATGCTGAAACCGCCGCCGACGGGCGCACTCGGCAGACCGCGTCCATGCTCCGGAGCCGGGGCCGCGGCAAGTTCGATGCCGGTGATGAGGTCGGCCGCCGCCATGTGCTGCCAGTAGAGCAGCGTTTCACCGCTCGCGCCGTTGCCGTCGACCAGGCCGTCGCCGTCGCACTGGTTGGCGGCACCGTCGCAGGCCGGGGTGGTCCAGGTGATGCCGACCGGCGTGCCGAGTGCGGCCTGGCCGTCACCATAGTCGCCGGGCATGGCACTGTACTTGTCGAAGAAGGTGTTGTGCGCGGCGCGATAGGATTCGATCTGGCTCATGGTCGATTTTACCCGTGCGCTCTCGATCATCTCCTGACCCTTCAGCACGCCGCCGATGATGAGACCGATGATCACGAGCACGATCGACAGTTCGACGAGGGTGAAGCCCGCTTCATCGGCACGTTCCGGTTGCGGCGCGCGGGAGCCGGCGGGAAGGATGGCGACAGACATTGCAGATATTCTCCGGGAATTGCATGGCGGCTGAACGGGAGAACGATGTGAACGGATGTTCGATCGCCCGCCGTCGTGGCGAAAGGGAAGAAGGCCGGGGCCGTGGCGCGAACGCCGGACGGCCCCGACCGGTGAGGATCGACCGGTCGCGAGATCAGTCGATCTCGAAGATCAGGCGACAGTCGAAGCCGTTGGTGATGTTGTAGGCGGAAGTCGTCGTCAGTGCCGCACCGCCCTGGATGCAGTTGCGATTGTCCTGGCGGATCCAGCCGGAGCCGGGGCGGCCGTCATCGAGCTTGCGGTCGATGCTCATGGCGGTGTCACCCTCGATCACGCCATCGCCGGTGGCCGGGCCGCGTTCGAGCCGGACCCATTGCGCCTGCTTGTTGAGCACATTCATGAAGGCGACGCTGAAGCCGCCGCCGACGGGCGCGCTCGGCAGACCGCGTCCATGGTCCGGGACCGGTGCTGCTGCGAGTTCGATGCCGGTGATGAGATCGGCGGCCGCCATGTGCTGCCAGTAGAGCAGGGTCTCGGTGGTGACGCCACTGCCGGAAAGCTGGCCGTTGCCATCACACTGGTTGGCGGCGCCATCGCAGGCCGGGGTGGTCCAGGTGATGCCCACCGGCGTGCCGAGGGCCGCCTGGCCGTCGCTGTAGTCGCCGGGCATGGCGCGATACTTGTCGTAGAAGGTGTTGTGCGCGGCGCGATAGGATTCGACCTGACTCATGGTCGATTTCACCCGCGCGCTCTCGATCATCTCCTGGCCCTTCAGCACACCGCCGATGATGAGGCCGATGATCACGAGCACGATCGACAGTTCCACCAGCGTGAAGCCGGCCTCGGCCGGCCGGGCGGGTCTGCGGGAACTGTGCAAGGACTGGGAAATTTCTTCAAACATTCCAGACTATCTCCGGGAAAGGCCCTCTGTCTGGAGGGACTATTCCATGTCCGGGTTAACAGATCGCAAACACGATCGAGATTTCCCTGCAAGTTCACGCAATTTTATCTAAAATTCCCGCTTCTGCCCGACAACGCGCGAAAGTGTTTTCCTTCATCCGCTTCACATTCGCCGTCTGGTGCACCGGCGCATTCACTTCGTTCATACGCCTGAGCACCAGCTTGTTGTTTTTGCATCAATTTTTCCAGACAGCTCGATACGATCTGTCTGGATCGATGCACTAGTGCTATACGCCCGGTTCATCCCGCGCACGGGTCCGGAAGGGCAGATGGTCAGACAATCCCGCGTTTTCGCCTGCCAGAGCTGTGGCCAGATTCATCCCCGCTGGGCAGGACGCTGTGACGGGTGTGGTGAATGGAACACGCTTGTCGAGGAAGTCGTCGAGGGGCCGGCCGCTTCCGCGAAGGGTCGGGCGCGCGGCAAGGCGGGCGGTCTCGAACTTGTCGGCCTGCACGGAACGGAGAAGCCGGCGCCGCGCCTGTCGACGGGTATCGACGAACTCGATCGTGCACTCGGCGGCGGTATCGTGCCCGGATCCGCCATGCTTCTCGGCGGCGATCCGGGCATCGGCAAGTCGACACTGACCCTTCAGGCCGCAGCGGCACTGTCGGCGGGCGGCAAGCGGGTCGTCTATGTCAGCGGCGAGGAATCCGTCTCGCAGATCCGCCTTCGCGCCGCGCGGCTCGGTATCGGCGAGGGTGAAGCCGGGCGTCTCGAACTCGCGGTGTCGAGCCAGGTCGAGGAGATCCTCGGCGGCATTCGTGCCGATGGCATGCCGGCGCTGCTGATCATCGATTCGATCCAGACCATGCAGGTCACGGACATGGAGAGCGCGCCCGGTTCGGTCAGCCAGCTCCGGGCGGCGTCGCACCGGCTCATCCAGTTTGCCAAGCGCCATTCCATGGCGGTCCTGCTGATCGGTCATGTGACCAAGGACGGCCAGATCGCCGGCCCGCGCGTACTCGAGCACATGGTCGACACCGTCCTCTACTTCGAGGGCGAGAGCAGCCTGCAGTTCCGCATCCTGAGAGCAGTCAAGAACCGTTTCGGTCCGGCGAACGAGATCGGCGTGTTCGAGATGCGCGAGGCCGGGCTCGTGCCTGTCGGCAATCCGTCGGCGCTGTTTCTCGGTGCAAGGGACGAGGCCGTCGCCGGCACGGTGGTGTTCGCCGGCATCGAGGGAAGCCGGCCTTTGCTCGTCGAGATCCAGGCGCTCGTGGCGCCCAGCCCGCTGGCGACGCCGAGACGCGCGGTCGTCGGCTGGGACAATAACCGCCTTGCGATGCTGCTTGCCGTGCTCGAAGCGCGCTGCGGACTTGTGATGAGTGGTCGCGACGTCTATCTCAACGTCGCGGGCGGCCTTCGGGTGCAGGAACCGGCGGCCGATCTCGCCGTGGCGGCGGCGCTGGTTTCATCGCTGGTGGACCGTCCGCTGGCGGCGGGAACGGTGCTGTTCGGTGAAATCGGTCTTGCCGGCGAGGTGCGGGCGGTGAGCCGGCGGGATGCGCGGCTCAAGGAAGCGGAAAAGCTCGGTTTTTCGCGGGCGATCACGCCACGCCGGAGTGAGGAGGGCGGCCGGGGAACTGTGGAGCAGGTGGAGCTCTCGCGGCTGAACGGGCTCGTCGAGCTCGTTTGAGCGGGGAGCCTTCCGGCCGACCGGGACAGCGGAATATTCGCGGGGTATTCGAAGGCATGAACGAGCTTGGTCTGACGATTTTCGATGTGGGCGTGCTGCTGGTCGTCGGCTTGTCGGCACTCCTCTCGCTGATGCGCGGCGGCGTGCGCGAGGTCTTCAATCTGGCGAGCTGGATCGGCGCGTTCGCGGTCGCGGTCTATGCCTTCGCCCAGTTCCGGCCGATGGTCATGGATGCGGTGAACAACGATCTCATTGCCAATATCGCGACGGCCTTTGCTGTCTTTTTCATACCATTGGTGGTGTTCAAGCTGATCGGCGGAATGATCGCCGGTGCGATTGCCGGCAGTGCGCTCGGTCCGCTCGATCGCCTGCTTGGCCTTGCCTTTGGCTTCGCCCGTGGCGCGCTGATCGTCTGCGCGGGATATCTGATCGCCGGGGAACTCATGCCGCGCGACAGGTTTCCGGACTGGGTCAAGAATGGCGTCACCAAACCACATGTCGAGGAAGGCGCGGACTGGATAGGCCAATTTGTGCCTGAAGACTGGCTGGCGCGCTCTCAGGAAGCACTGACCGATACGATCGAGCGCGCGCGTAATGCCGGTGGAAGCGCCGCCGGAAGCGATACCGCTCCCGCCAATTGACTACATGCCGCCAACCCGGGGAAAGCCGATGGCATCCATTCCGTTCGCCGATGATGACGACAAGCCCCGGGAAGAATGCGGCGTCTTCGCGCTGTTCGATCAGGACGAGGCCGCGGCGCATACCGTTCTCGGCCTGCACGCCCTGCAGCATCGGGGGCAGGAGGCGGCCGGCATCGTCAGTTTCGACGGCCGGCACTTCCACAGCCACCGGGCAACCGGCCTGATCGGCGACAGCTTCTCCCGCAAGAGCGTGGTCGACCAGCTCGGCGGCCGCTCGGCCATCGGCCACACGCGCTATGCCACCACCGGCGAGAGCATGTTGCGCAACGTCCAGCCGCTCTATGCCGATTTCGTCTTCGGCGGACTGGCCATCGCGCACAACGGCAACCTGACCAATGCGCGGGTACTCCGCCGCGAGCTGGTCCATCGCGGCTGCATCTTCCAGTCGACCACCGACACCGAGGTGATCGTCCACCTCATCGCGCGCTCGCACAAGACCAGCATCATCGACCGCATCGTTGATGCGCTCGGGCAGGTGGAGGGTGCCTATTCGCTGGTCGCCCTGATGGATGACGCCATCGTCGGCGCACGCGACCCGCTCGGCGTGCGGCCGCTCGTCCTTGGCCGGCTGGGCGACACGCATATCCTCGCTTCGGAATCCTGCGCGCTCGACATCATCGGTGCCGAGACGGTACGCGAACTCGAGCCCGGCGAGGTGGTGGTCGTCGATCGCGACGGCCTGCGCTCGCTGCATCCGTTCCGCGAACAGGCGCAACGATTCTGCATCTTCGAATATGTCTATTTCGCGCGGCCCGACAGCGTGATGGAAGGGCGCGGCGTCTACGAGGTTCGCAAGCGCATCGGCATGGAACTGGCACGCGAGGCGCCCGCCGACGCCGATGTCGTCGTGCCGGTGCCCGACAGCGGCGTGCCGGCGGCGATCGGCTATGCCGAGGAAGCCGGCAAGCCGTTCGAACTCGGCATCATCCGC
>JAGREZ010000076.1:0-5791 GCA_020446285.1 Geminicoccaceae bacterium | reverse complement strand
ATCGTGCGCGGCACGACCTCGACCAAGATCGTCGCCATGGTCCGCGCCGCCGGCGCCTCCGCCGTACACATGCGCATCGCCAGCCCGCCGACGATGAATTCCTGCTTCTACGGCGTCGATACGCCCGAGCGCGGCGAACTGCTCGCTTCCAGTCATTCCGTCGAGGAAATGGCGCAACTGATCGGCGTGGACAGTCTCTCCTTCCTTTCCATCGACGGCCTCTATCGCGCGGTCGGCGAGGCGAAGCGCAATCACGGTTCTCCGCAATTCTGCGATGCCTGTTTTTCCGGTGACTATCCGACGGCGTTGCGGGACCGGGACGATGGCGACGGCCAGGTCCGGCTTTCGGGCATGCAGGAAGGATCGTAGGGCATGGCCGAAGGGGTGCTCGACGGGCGCATCATTCTCGTCACCGGTGCGAGCCGTGGCCTCGGTCGCGCCGTTGCGGCGGCGGCGGCCCGCTCCGGCGCACGGGTGATCGCTGCCGCACGCAGCAAGGCGGCGCTCGAGGAACTCGATGATGAGGTGCGCGGCGAGGGGGGCGGGCTGACCCTCCTGCCAATCGATATGCTCGATGGCGATGCCGTCGACCGCCTCGGCCCGTCCATCGCCCGGCGTTTCGACCGGCTCGACGGTTTCGTTCACTGTGCCGCCGAGCTCGGCCTGCTCACACCGACATTCCAGCTGGATCCGGCCGTGCTCTCGCGGGTGATGGCGGTGAATGCCTTTTCCGCCCAGCGCCTGATCCGTTCGCTCGACCCGCTGTTCCGCCGCAGCGACGCGGCACGGCTGGTTTTCCTGTCCGATGCCAATGCGGATTCGAAACGACCGTACTGGGCCGCCTATGCCGCGAGCAAGGCGGCACTCGGCGCCATCGCCTCGGCCTATGCCGCGGAGATGCGGCAGACGGCGGTGAGGGTGCGCTGGCTCGATCCGGGAGCGATGAACACCCGCCTTCGTCGTGCCGCCTATCCCGGCGAGAGCGACGGCACCCATCCCGATCCCGGCGAGGCGGCACGCAAGGTGGTCGAACTGCTGCGGGCCAGTGACGAGGAGACGATTTGATGAATATCGATGAACTCGGCGGCATTGCGATCGCGGTCGCGGATGCGGCGCGGCCGGTGCCGCTTCGCTATTTCCGCAAGCCGCTGGCGGTGGAGGCGAAGGGCGATCTGTCGCCGGTGACGATCGCCGACCGCGAAACCGAGCTTGCCATGCGGGCGGTGCTCGATGCGCGATGCCCGGACCATGGCGTCTATGGCGAGGAGCATGGCCAGCAGGGGCTCGACCGGCGCTTCGTCTGGGTGATCGATCCCATCGACGGGACGAAATCCTTCATATCCGGAATGCCGCTCTTCACCACGCTCATTGCTCTCCTCGACGAGGGCCGCCCGGTTCTCGGCGTGATCGACGTTCCGGCCATGGGCGAGCGCTACCACGCGGTTCGCGGCAAGGGCGCATTCCGCGACGGGACGCCGATATCGGTCAGCGGTTGCAGGAGGCTCGCCGAGGCTGTGGTCTATCTCGCCGGACATGAGCCGGGCGACGGGGGACTGGCCGGCCGGATGGCCCGCCTTCGCGGCAGGGGCCGGCTCGAACGCTACGCCTATGACGGTTTCGCCTACGCACAACTGGCTTCGGGCCATGTCGACATCATGATCGAAACCGACCTCGAACCCTATGACTACATGGCGCTCGTGAATGTCGTCGAGGAAGCCGGCGGCACCATCACCGACTGGTCCGGTGAACCCCTTTCACTGAACTCGAAAGGCGACGTCCTCGCCACGGCGTCACGGGAACTGCATGACGAGGTGCTGGGACTGCTGGGGGATTGAGAAGGAGAGACGCAGGTCGTCATCACCCTTCGTCTTTCAGAGACCCACAGCTCATCAATGCGGGCCACACCTTTTCAAAAGGCTCATGGTCAGGCGCGCCGCTCCGTGGGGATCCGGCTACGACGCCACACGGTGAGCCGTGGTTCCATCGGCGCCTGAACTGCTCACTTCTGCACATGAAGTCTCCGCATTCTCCTGTGCCACGACACGGTGCTCCCGACCGGAATGAAACATCGGTGGAATGTACCGGTTCTTTGATCCTTGACTGAAAAAGACAGGCTCAGTTCCCAGTAGCCGTTGTTCATGATATGTTCTCCATGAGTTTACGGAGAAGCGACTGATGCGCGATGAGAAATTCGAACTCTTTCTTTCCATGCTCGCTCGCCTCGACGTTGAGCAGAAACAGCGGCTCGAAGCAGCACTCGCCGGTGGCGGGGACGAGGCAGGACGAGCTTTCGCTGGCGGCATCGGTTCCTGCGCGCCGGTGTGGCCGATGCCGAGGCGCTTTCGGTCATGTCTGCATTTGTGGTCGGCGGGAACGGGAATGGTTCAGTTGCCGGTTTGCACCATGGCCTGTTGTGGCTCCGGGGCCTGGGTTGGTTCGCTGTCCTCGAAGGAACCGCCGAGCACGAGGTGCAGGTTGACCCGCTGCTTGAGCCGTTCGACCTGGACGGCCAGAAGCTGCTTTTCGGAGGCGATGCGGTCCTGGCGGATCTGGTTCACGTCGAGATAGTTGGTCTCGCCGGCCTCGTAGCGGGCCATGCTCACCTGTTCGGCCTGGCGGAACTGGTCGAGCGCAAGCTTCAGCTGCTCCTCGCGCCGCAGAAGCACGGTCTCGTTGGCGAGCGCCGTTTCCACCTCGCCGAACGCCTGCAGCCCGAGTGCGGCATAGTCCGAAAGTGCTTCTTCCTGCTGCGCCGTGGCGATCTCCACCTCGGACTGCAGGCGGCCACCGTCGATCACGGGTGCCAGCAGATTGCCGAGCACATTCCAGACGACATTGGCCGGGTCGAGCACATCCTTGAGATTCTCGCTGGACCCGCCGAGTTCCGCAGTGAGCGACAGGCGCGGCAGCTGGGCTGCCCTGGCCGATGCGGTGCGATTGAAGGCGGCGGCCACCCGGCGATCCGCCGCGACGATGTCCGGCCGTCGCTCGAGCACTGCCGACGGTACGCCGGCGGGTGTCGGCGGCGGAACGTCGGTCAGCTCGCGCGCACCCTCGATTTCGGCGGCCGGATAGCGACCAAGAAGGACCTCGAGGCTGCGCGCGGCATCATCCAGCGCGCCCTTGCTCTGCGCCAGTTGCTCGCCGGCGCGTGATGCCTCGGCCTTGGCAACATTGCGGTCGAGCGGCAGGGAGACACCGGCATCGACACGCGCATCGACGACATTGTAGGCGTGCTGCAGCGTATCGAGATTGTGCTGGTCCAGCTCGGCCTGACGGCCATTGCCGAGAAGCACGAACCATGAGGTTGCGACCTGTGCTGCGAGCGACTGTCTCGCGGCGCGATAATCCGCGCGCGCGGCGACCGCATCGAGTGCGGCGGCGTCGGCCGCATTGCCGAGACGGTTCCAGAGATCGACCTCCCAGGATGCCTGGAGCCCGAGATTGAACTGGCTCGATGCACCTTCCTGGATGGGACCGCCGCCGCCCGCACCGCCGGCGAGATCGACCTGCGGGGTGAGATCGGCGCCGGCGCGGCGAGCACGGGCCTCGGCTTCCTGGAGCCGCGCGGCCGTGCCCTTGAGGCTCAGATTGTTGGCCATGGCTTCATCGACGAGCGACATCAGCTTCTCGTCGCCGAAGCTGGCAACCCAGTTATTGTCGACCAGCCCCGGCACATCCTCGGGACGAACGGCGAAGTTCTGCGGCGCCTGCGGAACACCGGCTTCGGTCGCCGTCGGCGGCGTTTCATCGAAGGGCGAACATGCCGCAAGGCCAAATCCGGCCAGAAGGACGATGCCGCGACAACGCCCGAGGCGCCGGCGCCACAGGCCGGATCGATCAGACATGGCAGGACTCCCAAAGCGTCAGGGTCATACGAAAGGCGGTAAAGGACGTGGACGGATCCGTTTCAGCGGAAGAATTCCGCCCTCCACGACAAGCCACCATGCGGGTATCCGGGCTCCGGCTCATGACGGTTGACCTTCATTGTGTGAACGGTCCTTCGTCTCATTCTCTTCCTTCTGGTGCTCATAGAGGGGATTGCCGATCATCCTGTGCGCCCGCTCGCGCAGGGACTGGACGACGACATAGAGGCCCGGAATGAAGAAGATGCCGATCGCACTGGCGGCGATCATGCCGCCGAACACCGCGGTCGATACGGCCCTTTGGGTCGCGGCACCGGCGCCTGAGGAGATGACGAGCGGCACGAGACCGAAGATGAACGCGAAGGATGTCATCATCACCGCACGGAAACGCAGCTTCGCGCCACCGATCGCGGCATCGATGATCGATTTGCCCTTCTGCCGTTCGAGCATGGCGAACTCGACGATCAGGATGGCGTTCTTCGAAGCGAGGGCGATGAGCACGACGATGCCGATCTGGGCGAAGATATTGTTGTCCAGACCGGTCAGGAACAGGGCGATCATCGCCCCCATGAGGCCGAAGGTCACCGACAGGATCACGCTGACCGGCACCATCCAGCTCTCGTAGAGACCGACGAGGAACAGGAAGGCGAAGACGAGCGCGAAGACGAGGATGATCTGGGTCTGGCCGCCCGCGAGCTTCTCCTGATAGGCCGTACCGGACCACTGGTAGGTGAAGCCGGCCGGAAGGTTCGCATCCGCGATCTCTTCCATCGCGGCGATGGCCTCACCGGTCGAATAGCCCGGTCCCGGTTCGCCCTGGATCGTCACGGAGCGCAGATTATTGAAGCGCACCATGCTGATGGGTGCGGTCTGGACACGATAGGTGGCGAAGGCCCGCACCGGAACGAGGTCGCCGCTGTCGGACGGCACACGCACCTCGAGAATATCCTCCATCTGCATCCGTCGGTCGGCGACGGCCTGGACCTTGACCTGCCATGTGCGGCCGAAAAGGTTGAAATCGTTGATGTAGGAACCACCCATCGTTGCCTGCAGGGTGCTGAAGATATCCGATACGGCGACGCCGAGCGTGAGCGCGCGCTCGCGATCGATGTCGAGATAGACCTCCGGGGTCGCGGCATTGAAGGTGGTGATGATATTGCTCAGCCGTTCGTCGGCCTGTGCTGCCTGGGCGAGCCCGCGCATCACCTGGGCGATATCGACGGGATCGGCGCCGCCCTGGCTCTGCAACTGGAACTCGAAACCGCTGCCGGTGCCGAGACCGATGATCGGCGGCAGGTTGAAGACCGCGGCTACCGAGGTGAGGATGTTGTTCAGTTCCCCTCGCGCATCGGACAATGCGCCGAAGACGGACAGTTCCTCGGTCGTGCGCTCGTCGAAGGGCTTGAGCGCACCGATCAGCATCGCCCGGTTGGGAGCGGCGATGCCGTCTAGAAGGCTGTAGCCGCCGACCATGAAGAGATCCTCGAGCCAGGGCTTGCCCACGAGGCGGCTTTCGATGTCCTCGACCACCGCCCGCGTGCGCGAGGTCGAGGCGGCTGCCGGCAGAACCACCTCGCCCATGAAGGCGCCCTTGTCCTCGTCAGGCAGGAAGCCGGACGGTACGACCTGCGCAAACGAACCCATCAGCGCCATGGCGCCGAAAAGTGCGGCGAGGGTGACGATGCGCCAGCTGGCGATCTTGCCGACCGTCTTCGCATAGCCGTCGCGGGCGCGATCGATATTGCGCTGGAACCAGGCCATAATGCCCGTTTTCTTCTTCTTCTCCGCCTTGAGGATCAGCGAGCAGAGGGCCGGCGAGAGTGTCAGCGCGTTCAGCGCGGAGATCACCATCGAGACCGACACGGCGACGGCGAACTGCTGATAGAGCTGGCCGCTGATACCGGGAATGAACATGGTCGGAACGA
>JAGREZ010000539.1:1694-1972 GCA_020446285.1 Geminicoccaceae bacterium | reverse complement strand
TGCCGAGGGTGCTGGTCAATGACACTTGAGATGAACCCGTTCCGGCCGGCGGATCTGTTCGCCATCGATGTGCAGCCGGCGCAGGCGTGGATGACGCCTTCCTTCGATCCCTGCTACGCCGACGAACTGACCGCCGCCGGCCCCTGCTTCACCTTCGCCCGCCCCTGCGGGCTCGTCGTCTTCATCGGCGGGGCGGTGCCCTTCATGGAGGGTGCGGCGCTGGCCTGGTCGTTCATCAGCGAGGCCGCCGGGCCGCACATGCTGGAGATCACCCGCCG
>JAGREZ010000539.1:0-1604 GCA_020446285.1 Geminicoccaceae bacterium | reverse complement strand
GGGTGGATCTGGACTTCGTGACCATGTGGCTCTGCGACCGGCCGCACACGCTCTATGCGCGACCCGGCGCCGGGATGGCTGAGAACAACGCGGAACAGGAGACCATGGCATGACCGGCGTCGAAGTCGCGCTCGTGATGGCCGCCGCCGGTGCGGGAATGCAGGCATGGGGCCAGTACCAGCAGGGCGAGGCGGCGAAGGACGCGGCCGAATACCAGGCCACCGTCCACCGCCAGAACGCCGCCCTGCGCCGCAAGCAGGCCAGCGCCGACGAGGAGAAGCACCGCCGCGAAATGCGGCAGCGGATCGGGATGCAGCGGGCCGCCGAAGCGGAATCCGGCTTCGCCTTCGAGGGCTCGGCACTCGATCTGATGGAACAGACCGTGCGCAACGGCGAAATGGACGCGCTCAACATCCGTTACGCCGGCCAGCTCGACAGCCGCGCGCTCGAACTCGGCGCCGACAATGCCGAACTCGAAGGCATCAACGCGCAGCGCGCCGCCCGCACGCGAGCGGTGGCCAGCCTCGTCTCCGGCGCCGCCACGGCCGCCGGCCAGTACCACGCCGCCACCAGCAAGCCAAAGCAATGAGCCTGAAAATCCCGGTCTACCAGCGACAGCAATCCGCCGCCGGCCCGGTGGACATCCAGGGACCACGCGCCGCCGGCAACGGCTTCGCCGAATTCGGCGCCGCCCTGCAAACCGTCTCCTCCGAAATGCACCGCGCCCACATGCGCGAGCAGGAGGAACAGGAACGGGCGGACCGCCGCGCCCGCAATGCACGCAAGAACGAAGCCTATGCCGATGCGGTGCTCTGGCGTGACGAGGATGACGCCGCTGCCGAGAAGGACGCACCGGCCGGGGCGAAAGGCTATCTCGAAGGCCGCAAGACCGCCTATGAGAAACACGGGACGGATCTGCTGGCCGCCTTCGACGATGAGGAGGACCGCGCCGAGCTGGGCTTGTGGCTCTCTCGTGACGCCACCGCCCGGCTGCGCACGGCGAGAGACTTCGAATCGGCTTCGGTGGCCAAACAACAGAGGCTCGGTGCGGAGAAGCTCGGCTCCAGTCTCGGTGCCATGGTCCAGAACGATCCCTCGCGGATCGACGAGGCGCTGGAAACCCTGCCTTCGGCCATCGGCTCGATGGAACTGGGACAGGCGAGCGAGCCGGTCATCGAGGAATTGAGCGGCGGTATCGTCGAGAGCTGGATACGCGGTCTCGTCGCCAGCGATCCGGCGAAGGCCCGCGATGTGCTCACGAGCGACGATCCGCGCCTGCGCTTTCTGACACCGGCCACGCGATCGAGCCAGCTCTCGGCCGCCCGCAGCGAACTCGAACGACGCAGGCGCGAGGACGAGACGGCGCAAAGGCTCGACCGGCTGGAACGGCAGAACGATATCCGGGGCCGCCTCGACGACAATACGGCACGGCTGGCCAATGGCGAGACGCCCGTCGATCCGGTGACCCGCGACGAGACCATCGCCGCCTACGGTCCCGAAAAGGGTGCAGACGTCTGGCAGGAGATCCGCGCGCAGACCGGCCATGCCCGTGCCA
The DNA here is from genome assembly GCA_020446285.1 of Geminicoccaceae bacterium. Taxonomy (GTDB): domain Bacteria; phylum Pseudomonadota; class Alphaproteobacteria; order Geminicoccales; family Geminicoccaceae; genus JAGREO01. The sequence goes on along the minus strand of JAGREZ010000539.1, from coordinate 49 downwards.
TGGGCTCGGTCGCCGGACGCAGCCCCGACGAGCAGGCGAGGATGCTGGA
>JAGREZ010000538.1 GCA_020446285.1 Geminicoccaceae bacterium | reverse complement strand
GTGATGTTCATGGTGGTGATCGGCACCTTTGCGTGGAACACCTTCCGCATCATGCGCGTGGTGCCGCTGCATTCGACCTATGTCATGCTGCTCGTCACCATCGTCACGGTCTATGCCGATCTCGCCGTTGCCGTCGTTGTCGGCGTCATCGCATCGGCACTGCGCTTTGCCTGGGAGAATGCCCGGCATATCTCCGTCGAGACCGACAAGGACGAAGAGGGCAACAAGATCTATCGCGTCCGGGGCCCGCTCTTCTTCGGTTCGGCCTCGGCCTTCACCGAACTCTTCGATCCGGAGGGTGATCCGGACAAGGTGATCGTCGATTTCGCCGGCAGCCGTGTCGCCGACCAGTCAGCCCTCTCCGCCATCGAAAGTGTGTCAGCGGCCTACAACGCCGCCGGCAAATCGATCCGCCTGCGCCACCTTTCCCATGATTGCTACCGCCTGCTCTCGCGTACCGGGCTCCTGTTCGACGAGGCCGAGGACGATCCGGACTACCAGATCGCCACGGATTATTCGGTCAAGGTCGGATTGTTCGAAAGCGCGCATTGACCCGCAACCCATGTCGCCGCAACCGCGCGATCGTCGCCCATCGTCGCAAGTACGAAGAGCTCTTCGGCCAGTCGTTCGAGCGGGTCATCGCTACGAACGGCTTCCATGCGGTGGGCCATGGCCGGGGTAGCTCGCGAATCGATGACGACAAGATCGGCCATGCTGCCTGCCGCGAGCGTGCCGATTTCGTCGGCGAGGCCCAATGCTTCGGCATTGCCTGCGGTGAGACTGTGAAAAATAGCGAATGCCGGAAAGTTCTGCCCCTGCAATTGCAGCACCTTGTAGGCCTCGGCGGCGGTGCGCAGCATGGAATAGCTGGTGCCACCGCCTATGTCGCTTGCAAGCGTCACCGGCACGCCGGCCGCGAGAAGTGCTGCACGGTCGAACAGGCCTGAGCCGATGAAAAGGTTCGAGGTCGGGCAGAAGGCGGCAATGGAACGGGTCTCCGCCAGACGGTGACGCTCTTCCTCCCGCAGATGAATGCAGTGGCCGAAGATCGACCGCTCGCCGAGAAGGTCGTAACGGTCATAAACATCGGTGTAGTTCCGCGACCACGGGAAGAGCTCCGCAATGGTCTCGATCTCGCGCAGATTTTCCGAAAGATGGGTCTGCATGTAGCATTGCGGATGCTCGCGCATGAGCGTTCCGGTAGCCTCGAGCTGGGCCTCGGTCGAGGTGATGGCAAAACGCGGTGTGATCGCATAGAGCTGCCGCCCCTGGCCGTGCCAGCGCCCGATCAGTGCCGAACTTTCCGCGTAACCGCGCTCGGCGGTGTCCAGCAACGCTTGCGGCGCGCCCCGGTCCATCATCACCTTGCCGGCAATCATGGCCGTGCCGCGCCGCTCGCTCTCGGCGAAGAACGCGTCGACAGATGCGGGATGACTCGTGCAGTAGACGCAGGCGGTGGTGGTGCCGTTGCGCAGGAGCTCGTCGAAGAAGAAACGGGCGACACGGGCGGCATGGGCCGGATCGGCGAAGCGCTGTTCCTCGACGAATGTATAGCGTTGCAGCCATTCCAGCAGCTGCGCACCATAGGATCCGATCACCTGTGTCTGCGGATAATGCAGATGGGTGTCGATGAAACCCGGCATGATCAGACGTTCGCCGAAATCCTCCACGACGAGACCGTCAGCAAGTGCCGGATCCTCGCCCATGGCCGATATCCGCCCATTCTCGATCACGAGGATGCCGCGTTCGATATAGGTGGGCCTGTCCGGTCCGTCGGCGAAACAGAGCAGTCGGCCGCGCAGAGCCGTTTTCGTCATGGAAGCGGCGCCCCGGCCGCAAGCCACGCGGCGAGAACGCCGCGCTCGTCTTCCTCGACCTCCGTGATATTGCCGGGCGGCATGGCGTGGGTGCGTACCGCCTGCATCTCGATGCCGTGGCGGTTCATCCATATGTCCTCGGGCGTCTCCAGATGCACACCCTTGGGTGCGATCGCCACCCTCTCCCAGAGCGGTTCGCGCGCATGGCACATCGAGCATCGCGAGAGCACGACCATTTCCACATCTTCGAAACTGCCGCTCGCGGCTTGATCGCTGGCCTCGACGCTGCCCGCCGGCAAGCTCGAAAGCCAGATAATCGCGGCAAACCCGGCCACGGCAACGGCGACCGTCCACCAGGGGCTCGGCAGGCCCTTGTGACGTGTGTTGAAAAAGTGGCGGATCACCGCGCCCACGACCAATATGATGGCGAGAATGAGCCACATCCACGGGCCGGCGAAGGCGAGCGGATAGTGATTGCCGATCATCACGAAAATCACCGGCAATGTGAGATAATTGTTGTGCAGCGATCGCTGCTTGGCCTCCTGTCCGAGCTTCGGATCGGGCTTCTCGCCAGCCTTGAGCGCCTTTACCACCTTGCGTTGGTTGGGGATGATGACATGGGCGACATTGGCCACCATCATCGTGCCGATGAGCGCGCCCATCTGCATGAAGGCACCGCGACCACTGAAGATGTGCTGGAAGATAACGGTGAGAACGACGAGGAAAACGAAGCCGACGGCGGCGAGCGCGACATCGTTTCGCCCGAGTTTCGACTTGCACAGATTGTCGTAGATCACCCAGCCGGCGGCAAGTCCGACCAGACTGATGACGATCGACATCCATGGATTGATATCGAGCACATGGCGATCGATCAGATACAGCTCGGCGGAGAAATAATAGACGATGACCAGCAACGCGAATCCCGAAAGCCAGGTGGTATAGGCTTCCC
>JAGREZ010000075.1:265-18043 GCA_020446285.1 Geminicoccaceae bacterium | reverse complement strand
CAGCTCGGCCGGGACGAGGCGGCGAAGCTGCAACGGCACTTCGCCCTGCAGCGCAAGCACGCAGCATTGATGGCCATGCGCCGGCAGGAGATCGACGGCCATATCGCCACCATGAAGGCCGCCGGGCGCAATGCGAAGGACGCGCTGCTCTCGCTCATGCACGGCCTCGAAGGCGTGGCGCATGGCATCCGCCGCTCGGCATGGGCCACGTCCGAAGCCTATGAGCGCCGCTATCTCGGCGGCATCATGGGCCGGATCGCGAAGGACATCCCGCATGTCGAGCGGATGCTCAAGGACGAGGATTTCAACGCCAATGTCGCCCGCGAGATGGAACAGCTCGGCCGCAAGGACGGGAACCCCGGCCTGACCGGCGACCGGGACGCGCTGGCACTCGCACGGATCTACGCCGAAACCGCCAACATGGCCCGGCGCGACGCCAATGCGCTGGGCGCGGATATCGCGGCAAGGCAGGGCTGGACGCCGCATACCCACGATCCCGTGCGGCTGCTCAAAGCCGATCCGGCCGAATGGCGGCGCAAGCTCAAGGCGTCGCTCGATCTGACCCGCACCTTCGAGGGCCTGACCGACGCGGATATCGACCGCGAGCTGGACGGAATCTATCGCGACATCACCACCGGCCGCGACCAGGCGGTCAATGGCGAGAAGGGCGGAACCGGCCCGGAGAGCCTCGAACAGATGCTCGGGACGGTCAATGTCGCGCGGGCGCTGGGCAAGAGCCGCGAACTGCACTTCAGGAGCACCGACGCCTGGCTTGCCTACAATCGCGACTATGGCCACGGCACGGTCACGGGCTCGCTGTTCCACCACCTGCACGGGCTTGCCCGTCATGCAGGGGCGATGGAGATCTTCGGCCCCGATCCGGTGCGGATGCTCAAGCGCGTCGCCGATGACGAGGCCACCGCCATCCGCAATGACCCCGATATCAAGCCCGCCGCCGCCCGCCGGCTGATCGCCGCCTTGCGCCGGGTCGACGAATGGGCGTCGACCCGTGTGATGACCGGCGAGGCGTTCATCGTCGGCAACACCACGATCGCACAGCTCGGCGAGGGCGTGCGCGCCTGGCAGGCACTCTCCAAGCTCGGGGCCGTCACCATCTCGGCAATCACCGACCCGGTGATCCTCGCCAACAATCTGCGCTTCCAGGGCAAGGGCTTCGCCGAGGCCTACAGCGATGTGTTCCGCCACTATCTTCGGGGACGCGGCAAGGGCGAGGACCGCGAACTCGCCTTCCTGCTCGGCGAGGGCTATTCCGGGCTCATCGACCGGATGGTCACACCCTACGCCATGCAGGACGCGCCCATCGGCACCCTGTCGCGCGCCACCTCCGCCTTCTTCCGCTGGTCCGGCCTCACCGGCTTTACCGATGTCGGCCGCGCCGCCGGCTCCAGGATCATGGCCGCCGACATGGGCCGCCATGCCAAAAGCGGTTTCGCCGGCCTGCCGGAGCGCTACCGCCATGTGCTGGGCCTGCACCGGATCGACGAAGCCCGCTGGGATCTCCTGCGCAAGACGGCATGGAAGGGCGAGGACGGCACGCCCTATGTCACCCCCGACCGGATCGCGAAGCTTTCCGATCGCGATATCGCCGGTCTGGTCGCCGACGAACTGGCGGACCTGGAACAGCATGTCGGCGGCGACGACTTCACCGCCCAACGCGCGGCGTTGATCGAGCGTACACGCACAGCACTGGAGATCGACTACCGCCGCTTCATCGCCGACGAGCTGTCCTACGGCGTGATGGTCACCGATGCCCGCCAGCAGAAGGCGGTCACCGCCGGCATGCGCCCCGGTACGGCAGGCGGCGAGGCAGTGCGCATCGCCATGCAGCTCAAGGGCTTCCCGCTCGGCTTCTCACAGCGAGTGGTGGGCCGGGCGATCAAGAGCGGCCCGCGCGGCAGGACGGCGGCGGGAACCTTCCTCAAGAACTCCGGCCATGCGGGCGAGCTGATCGCCACGCTCTGGGTGGCAGGCCTCTTCGCCTCATGGGGCAAGGATCTGGCGCGCGGCCAGACGCCCAAGGAACTCTGGGGCAAGGACGGGCTCAACATGGCCACCGTCGCCGCCGCCATGGTCCAGTCGGGCGGTGCGGGGATCTACGGCGATTTCCTCTTCGCCAGTTCCTCGCGCTTCGGCCGCTCGCCTCTGGAAACCTTCACCGGCCCGGCGGTGGGCGAACTCGGCAAGCTCGCCGACATCATCGTCAACGCCAAGAACGCCGAGCCACGGGCCTCGCAGATCACCGGCTTTGCGCTTTCCAACACGCCTTTCCTGAACCTGTTCTATGTCCGCCCGGCGCTGGATTACCTGATCCTCAACAGCCTGCGCGAAAGCGTCTCGCCCGGCACGCTCCGGCGGCAGAACCGCCGCGTGCGCGAGGAGTTCAACCAGGGCTACGTCCTGCCGCGCGAAGCCTTTCCGGGGCTCTCGCGATGACCGGCGCGACGAGGGACATGGCGGCGATCGTGGACATACATCGAACTGTGGACGGTTTCCGGGAGATGGTCGCGGCCAGACCCGGCCGGCCGTGGCTGACCTCGCCGGCCGGGTCCGCCCCGCTGCCCACGGAAGGATCCGGCGCGAGCGGGGAGGCACGCACGCCGGCTGCTGAGGGAGTTTCAATCCCGGAGCGTCCCGTAGCACAGGTTCATCCACTTGAAAATTGAGGACCGGCCATGACCATCGAGAGCACGATTACCGGTGTGATTCATGCGGGCGACGGGGAGGCTGTTTCGTTTGCCGTGCCGTGGCGGATCTTTGATCGGGCGTGGCTGCAAGTCCTGCATCTCGAAAGCAATGGCGATGTGCGGGAGCTGGATCTGGACAGCGATTACACGGTCGCCGGCGTCGGTGAGGCGTCGGGCTCGATCGAATTGACCGCGATCACTCCGGCGGCCGACGAGTCCATCTCGATCATGCCCGACATCCCGCCCTTACAGCTCACCGATCTGATCGAGCGCGGCGCCTATCATGCCGAGACCATCGAAACGCGGCTCGACATTCTCACACAGATGGTGGCGCAGCTTCGCCTGGGACTGATGCGCGCGCCGGCCATGTCCGTTTTCGATGGCGTGGTCGAACAAATGCTCTTCCCCGAGCGCGAGCCGGGCAAGGCGATCGGCTGGAGCAGCGAGGCCGACGCGCTGGTCAATCTCGCTCCGGGCTCGGTGTCGCTCGCCGATGGTGCGGTGACCACCGCCAAGCTCGCCGCGAACGCCGTCACTGCCGCGAAGATCGCCGATGGTGCGGTGACCGCCGGCAAGATCGCCGCGAGCGTGCTGCAGACACCGTTCACGGCCAGCGTGGACGCGGCCGGATACACGTTCAGCAATGCGCTGCTCAGGGGCACCCGCGAGACCGTGGCCGAAGCGGACGTGACCGGCGGCGTTCTCACCGTCGACGCCGCGCCCGGCAGTATCCAGCATGTGACGCTCACGGCCAACGTGACCGGCGTTACCTTCGCGGGCTTCGTCGCCGGCACATGCTGCGCCGTCGTGCTCTACATCAAGCAGGACGGCACCGGCGGGCGCACGATCGCCTGGCCGGCTTCGGTCAAATGGTCCGGCGGCACCGCACCGGTGCTCTCCACCGGGGCGGCGAAAACCGATGTCGTCATGCTCACCAGCCTCGATGGCGGCACGACCGTGCACGGGCTCTTGAGCGATACCGACCTCGCCGGCCTGGCGTTCGCCTGATGCGCTGGGCGCACCGCTTCGCACGGGCGAGACGGGCCGGAACGGCGGGCGGCGGTGCTGCCGTGCCGTCGGTGGTCGCCTCCTCGCAGTTCATCGACTGCTTTTCGCTGCAGTCCGGCACCTACATCACCGGCGTTGCCGGCACCCACAACCAGCCTTCGACCGGCGAGGACCGTTGCCTCGTCGCCATCATCCTCTATCAGGCGCACACCGCACAGGCCCGCTCGTTCACCGCCCCCACCTTCAACGGCGTGCCGATGACCGAGGCGCTCGCACCCACCAGCCCCGGCGACAAGGGCCGGCCCGGTGTGGCGATCTATGTCCTCCCCGATCCCTCCACCGGCTCGCACCCCTTCGACTTCTCCGCCGGCGAGAACCTCATGAGCTGCATTGCCGTGCTGGTCTCGCTTACCGGCGTCGACCAGGCGGACCCGATCGACATTGCCGGCGGTGCCAGCGACGCCGGCGACGCCGCCACCATCGCCACCACGCTCGCCGCCACCGGCTCCGGCCTGCTGCTCGGCGGGGCGGCCTTCCAGGGCCATGATGGCCACGCCGCCACCGGTGCGGGGCTCGACATGACCCGGCGCGGCGTGTCCAACACCGCCAATCTCTGGAACGACCAGGCGTTCTACACCGGCTCGAAGGCGGTGGAAGCCGCCGGCGATGTCACCGCTTCGGTCACCTTCGCCACCAGCGACGGACGCGGCGACGGCTGGTGCATCATTCGCGGTTCCGGCAGTGTCGGCGGCGGCGGCACGGGTGTCGTGGTCGAACCGCCGAGCGGCCTGCGCTTCGTGCCGCCAACGCCGGCGGCGACGCTCGATATCGTCACCGTCGTGCCGGGCTCGGATATCGTCGCCACCGGCACGCCCACCAGGGACGCGCTCGTCGTCATGCCGGCGACGCAGATCACGCAGCAATTTTCCGTGCAGGTGCTCAATTATCGCCGCGTCTTCATGATCGGCGGCTCCATGCGCGTTGTCGGCCGCGGAACCAAGCAGGCGCCCGACGGCCGCATGACGCGCGGGCAGAACTGGTTCTTCTATTTCCAGACCGCCCAGAACGCCGTCGATGCCGGAATCTATGTCGCCCGGCTGCACATCGAGAACGACCCGGACACGATCAACGGCCAGAACAGCCAGTATGGCGACATCTTCAATTTCGGCGCCAAGGTCAACGGCTCGAACAACAACTTCTCCGCATGGCCGGATATCTGGCTCGATTCGATCCTCATGGAGGGCGGGCTCTATGGCTGGGCGAAGGATCTGGTCGCCCATTCCGATTTCTTCAAGTCGGAAGCCGGCGGCTACAAGAGCCTCTGGGTCAATCGCCTCGACGTGAAATACGGCTACCAGCACTTCTACCTCACCCCGACATGGATCAGCGACTACACCGCCCACCCGACCGGCGAGGCCCACTTCTACGACACGGTGCTCCGGCAGATCCGCACGCGCGGTAGCGGCTCCTCCTGGTGGTACACCAACCCCAAGGCCTTCTACTTCTCGCGCGGCTCGGTCTATGCCGATGCCGGCCAGTATTATCCGACCACCTTCCACGAGGGCGGCGCCGACGGTTCCGGCGTGTGGATGCCCGGCGCCGCCGACGCCATCAACGCCATCCATCCGCGCGGCGGCGAATGGGGGCCGCGCTGGGACGGCGCCGATGGCGGCGAAGGCGTCCTGCTCTGGCCATGGGGCGAACCCGTGCCCGGCCGGGGCCGTATCGTCTCCGGCCATCTCTGGCTCGACGAACCGCCGGAGCCGGTCATCACCGCCGAACATGTCGGAATTCCCTACAGGATCACCAGCAAGGCCGAACTCGAAGCCCTCATCGCCAGTTTCTGAACAGGAGATTTTTCATGAGTTCACAGTCACGCGGCCCGGACAGCTCCGCCAGTCGCTTTGCCGCCGTCACCCCCACCGACGCGGCGACCTTCCTCGCCTATCCCTGCCGCGCGCTCTATGTCGGCAGCACCGGCGATATCGCCGTCGATGACGAGGCGGGCGAGGCCGTCACCTTCGCCGGCGTTCCGGCGGGCACCGTCCTGCCGGTGCGCACGAAGCGTGTGCGATCCACCGGCACCACCGCTTCCGCCGTCGTGGCGCTCTTCTGATGACCCGCGTCGGGCTCGCGCAGCTCGGGACCATGCAGGCGCCGGTGGCGGCAGGCGGCGGCTCGCCACCATCTCCGCCCTCGCCGCCTCCACCGCCTCCTCCGCCGCCGCCTCCGGCATCGGTCACGATCGGCGAGGTTACCGCATTCAAGATCTTCGCCGGCCTCAGCACGTCGGGCTCGTGGAGCTACACCCATGCAGGCGGCACGAATTCCGGGCTCGGAGTCGTCATCGCCGGGCGCAAGAGCGGCGGCGTCGACCCGGCGCTGGCCGTCACCTTCAACGGCACAACCGTACCCGTTGCCGCGGAATCGACGAATACCGCCGGCGGCGGCAATGTGATCCTGCAGACGTGCATTCTCGCCGGCGCCGATGCGGGCGAGCACACGCTCGCATGGTCGAGCGCCGCCGACATGTACGACCTTGTTGCGCTGGTCTTCGATATCGCCGGGCTCGATCAGTCGACGCCGGTCGGATCGACGCCGGGCGTCGGCGAGGAGCACGACACAACCGGGGCGACCATCGCCGCCAGTGTCACGCCCGACGCCGCCACCTCGCTCCTGCTCACCGCATGGGGCTCGACCATCGGCACGACCGCCGAACCGTCGGCGGGATGGACCGAGCTTGCCGACGAGGCCAGCGAAGCGGGCAGCGGCACATCGATCGTTTCCGCCGCAATCGCCACGAAGGCCGCCGCCGGAACCTCCGCCGAGACCGTCACATGGACACAGGCCGCAGCCGACGACAGCCGCGCCGCCCTTGCCATCGAACTCCGCCGCGCATGAGCGCGCATGAGGATGCACGACCCATGGATATCAACGCCACCGCCGGTGCCATCGTCGAACTGATCCGCACCGGCATCGAGGCCGAAGTCGCCCGCCAGATCGGCGAGCGGCTGCCCGCAGCCCCCGAACCGCAGCCGGTCGAACCGCAGCCGGCGGGCCGGCGCACCGTCCGCGCGGAGAATTTCGCCGAACTCAGACAGGCGATCGCCGGCCGCGAAGAGCCCATGACCATCGAGCTTGCCAGCGGCGGCGATTTCGACGGGCCGGGCCTTGCCATCGATGGCGCCGACCTGGAGATCGCCAGCGCCTATCCGCTCGGCGCGCGCGTGCCGCTGAAGATGGATTTCGCCCGCTCCTCGCGCCGGATCGTCCTGCGCGGCCTCGATCTGGACGGCCCGGCCATCGACTGGCAGGGCGAACAGCACCTCATCGACGCCTGCCGGATCACCGCCGCCGGCGCCGGCTCATACGCCGTGCCGATCCGCCCCAGACGCGGCCAGGACTGCACCATCCGCCGCTGCGACATGACCATGACCCGCTCGGACCACTGGCAGACCGGCAACTATCAGGGCATCGTGCGCGGCTCCGGACGCGGCGCCGACGAGACCGACCACATGCTCGGCCTGCTCATCGACGAATGCTACATTCACGACCTGCCGACACAGGCCGCCTACAATCACCCCTACATGTGCGCGATCAATTCGGCGATGAACTGGGACAGCTCGCCGGTGCATACGCGCTGGCACATCCGCCGCTCGCTGTTCGAGCGCTGCAACACCGGCGACAAGGTGCTGGAGTTCAAGAGCAGTTCCAACACCGCCGAAGATTGCGAGATCCGCAACTCCCCGCTCGGCTCCGTCTGCATCCGCCAGGGCACGAACAACCGCCTGATCGGCCTGCGCATGGATTGCCGCAAATGGACGATCCATCGCGGACCCGGCAACGAGGCGCTATCCTGCTGCTGGACGCCATCAACGAAGGCACGCGGGCCGATGTCCGGCAAGGACGCATGGGACGCCGGAAGCACCCGGCCGCCGCAGGCCTATCGCGCGCGGCTGGTCGACTGCGAGGGCGACCTGCTGTTCGGCGATACCTATGGCGGGAGCTATCCCCTGCCGCCGGTCGAATGCGAGATATGGGGCCACCGGGGCCGGATCATCGAGAAGAACGGCACGGCCATCATTCACGAGGATCTGCCGCCCGGCTATGAACGCCGGGAGCCGGTGCGCCTCGCCCGCGACGAGGTGGGCCTGCGCGCCGTCTGATTGCGCGGCATGGTCGCGACAATTTTAATACTCGACCCCCTCGAAAAATCTTGGGTCGAGTCATTATTCACGGCGTTCTATCCGTGATAGGCTGATTGCGCGGCATGAGCATTTCCACCATAGGTTGATTATCGACACTGATTGAGGACATCATGCCGGTCAGCCTGCTCGCCACCCGTCTCGCGGCTCTCCTGCCGCCCGGTTCGCTGTTCCTCGCCCGCTTCCGTCCGGACGGCGTGGCGCTGGAACTGCACACCGATGACGGCGCGGCCATCCATCTCCTGCGCGATGACGGCCGGCTCGTCATCGAGCGCGACGCCGACGGCCGTGCCACCGTCGAGACGGTCGACCGCGCACCGGTGCTCCTGCCGGAACCGACGGGATGAACATCGAACTGGACAAGGCCCGGATCAGCGCGCCGGTGGCCATGCTCGCCGCCGCCGGGCTCATGATCGGCGGCTATATCGCCCGCTCGGAAATGGCGCAGGCCACCCGCGAGGCGCGCCTCGTGGCCATCGAACAGGCGCAACAGGGCACGAGCGACGAACTGCGCGCCCTTCGTCCGCAGGATGCGCGCATCGCCCGGCTGGAGGAGAAGCTCGACGCCGTGGCCCGCGATATCCGCCGCCTGCTGGATCGAAGCCCGTGACCGGCCGGGGCGCGCAGGGTGTCTTCATGCTGCTGGTGGCGCTCGGCTCGGTGATCGTCGGCGCGTCGCTGGTGCTGGCCCTGTCGATCTGGCGCGCGCCGCGCACCCTGCCGCCGATCTCCATCGAATATTTCGATTATGTCGACCGCGACGCCGGTCCGGCCTCGCCCATGCTGCTGCGTGGCGTGAAGCACTATTCCTGCATCAAGGTCGCCATATCATGGGGCTGGCTGCGCGAGGCCGACCAGGGCGCCGCCCGACGCTATGAGGCGGTCGTCTCCATGCAGCCCCTGCCCAACCTGCCCGCCGGCGGCTTCGAGCGCGTCATGTCCTTCGATCCGCCCGCAACCCTCGATCCCGGCGTCATCCGCCTCGTCGGCGAACTCGCCTATGGCGGCGACGACTGCCCGGCAACACCGCCCGTCCCCCTCGGCGGACCGTGGATCTCATGGAACGGGGCGGCGGAGAACGGCGTCCGTTAAGAAAGGAAAAGGCGATTTCCTTTATTAATAAAAATGTTAAAGAAAGGATCCTTTATTAGCGGAGCGTGTGTATCGATCAGCACAATATAAGGCGGCGAAGCGATGGCCTTGTATCACGCTGCTTGATATTTACCGGTTCCACCACTTCAGGAACGGGCTGTACCAGGTCTCCCGCGCCGGCGGTTCCAGCAGGGCCAGCACCGCCGCCTTCTCGGTGTTCGCCGTCTCCACCTGCCCGCGCAGCCATTCGATCTGCGTGTGTGCATCGGCGAGCCGGGCCTTGAGCGCCTCCACCTCGATATCCAGCTGCACCGGTGCGTCACCACCGCGTCGCATCGCGTCACCTGACGCGGCAGGCGCGTCACTCACTGCGTCACCGGTCGCGTCATCCCGCGTCACCGCCGGCGCGTCACCCCGCGTCATGACCGCAGCCGCAGCTGGCCAGACCCGCGTCAGCTCCGCCGGATCGATACGCCAGTTGCCCGCGTCATCGCGCGTCGCCGACACCCGCCCGGACTTCACCGCCCGCTGCATCGAGGATTTCGAAACAGCCGCCAGCCGCGCCGCCTCCAGCAGCGTCCATCCGCCTTGTGCCATCCGCCTGCCTCCCGGTCATGTCGCCCCGAACCGACAAGGCCACCGCACCGGGCATCGGTCAATCATCCGACAGTAGAACTTATCCACAATCATTCGCTCTTGCAGTTGAGCGAAAACTATCGGAAAACGAACGGACGCGCGTTCAACTTTTTGCGCCTCAAATCGATGCAAAACCGGCCCAAATCGATGAGTTTGAGTCGGGCGGGCCGTTGATTCAATTGGAAAGTCATCTAACTACGGATCAGGAGGTTAGGGGTTCGAGTCCTCTCGAGCGCGCCAGTTAAATCAAAGACTTGGCCACCACCCGCAAATCGCCAAAATCGCTCGTGTCGCCACCATGTCGCCACGCGGATGGAATTCGGGGGAATATCGGGCCATGAAAAACCCCGCCACCTTTCGATGACGGGGCGTGTTGAAGCGGGATGGTTCAGGTCAGCGCTTCGAGCGCCCGATCCTGACCCTGACCCGCTCGGTCCGATCTTCATTCACTCGTCGGATGTAGGCCCCTTTGGCCCCTCGCGGGAGTTCTTTTCTGGGGACTTCTGAGATTCGGTCGACGAGTCTGCCGGCCACCTCTTCACGCATTTCTGACGGAACAATTCCCTCATCCGGTCCTCCTCGGGATCGTCGTCCAGCCACGAGCGGTGCGGTGATAGGATCCCCCTCGATACTAGATCTGAGAATGCCCTGTCCTTGGCCTCCGCCGCCTCCTTCGACAGAATACCCCTGATCACCTCATCCTGACGGGTAGTCATCTTCAAAATTCCTTTGTTTGACCGATTTCGGGTCGTTACTCGAAGAAACGCTCGCCCGCGTCGACCCGCCGATTGTACCAGAATCGGCCCCTTGCATCACGCGCAATATGCACGTTTTTGTGTTGAACGGGTACACGTTTTTGTGCGAACCTTGCTCCATGAAGACGCAGGAGTTCATTCGCAGGCTTCGCAAACTGGCCCGCAGGAAGGGCGTGGAATTCCTGTTCGACAAGGCGGCCGGTGCCGGTTCTCACGGGCGCGTCTGGTTCGATGGCCGTGTTTCGACGCTGATTGTCGACAAGCGCGAGTTGAAGAGCGGCACCATGCGAAGCATCTGCGAGCGGCTTGGCGTCGATCCCGACGAACTGTAGGAGGCTGCCATGCGCTATCCCGCTCATTTCGAGCCCTGTGAGGAAGGTGGTTTCACCGTCACGTTCCGCGATGTTCCGCAAGCCGTCACCGAAGGCGACGACGAGAGCGAGGCGCTGGCCAATGCTGCCGACGCGCTGGCAACCGCGCTCGAAATCTACGCCGAAGACGGTCGCGACTGGCCCGCCGCCTCGAAGGCCCGGCGCGGCGAACGCATGACAACGCTGGACGCCGTGACCACCCTGAAACTCGAACTCGCCCGCCTCGTCGCACGAGAGCGGATGCCGGTCGCCGAGCTGGCCCGCCGCATGGACTACAAATCCGAAACCGCCGCCCGACGACTGCTCAGCCTGCGTCACACGACGAAGGCTGGCGAACTCGAACGGGCACTGTCGCTGTTCGGCATGACTGCTGACGTGCAGGTGGTGGCGGCTTGAAATGCAAAATCGTCGCTAGTCCACCTGCAAGCCCCGTAGAACGCATTTGCCCCGATTTCACACTGTGACAGCGCAAACGATGAAATCGCGCTCTGACGGCCGTTTCCGGGCGATTGCGGGTCGCTCCATGCTTTTCGCCGCTCACGCTTGCGTTTGTTCGGAGAGAGCGGGCGGTAAAGTCACTCGCTCGCCCTAACCTTCGCCAGTGCCGCCGCGAGTGCTTCGCTGGGTGCAACGCTGGCCTCGATGCGCTGCCGGTCGCAGTATTTGTCCGGGGCGATGGCCTTCATGCGGAAGATTGCGAGCGTGTCGCTGTAGGCCACATCGTAGACAGGCTCGCGACGGTAGCCGGCTTCAAGCGCCTCTTCGCGCGTCTCGAACGGCGGTGCCTCGATCACATTGCCGTCTGGGTCGACCCAGCAGAATACGGGCTGGCCTTCGTGGACCCTCAGCTTGCGAATACCCTCGATGGCACGGCGACGCGTTTCTTCCTCGTAGACTTCGAGGGCGACGGTTTGGGCATGTTCAAAGGCGGCGCTGAAATCCGGGTCGCTGTCCTTCCATCGGTAGATCAGCGAACGGCTGATGTCCGCGAACCCTGCCGCTTTCTTTACCGTGTGGCCAAGCTCGATGGCTTGCAGGAATGCCCTTTTTCTGGAGTCCACCTTTGCTCTTGTTGCCATTCAACAATCTCCTTTTTCGGTCGCCCGCAACGCCTCGATGAGTTCGGGCAGCAATCCGCGTTTGAGCGAGACGCCTTTCTTCGTCGGGTGCCATGTCTGGCCGCCGTCGGGTGTGGAACGATTCCTGTTCAACTTTGGCGATAATTGAATCCGGGGGCGCGCTGGACACGGGCAGGCCATTTTTTCCCCGGATATGCCTGTGACAATTGTGACAAAACCCGACATAACCCCCTTTTGTCGGGTTTTGTCACTTTTGTCACAGGGATCGGAAGCCAAAGAATCGATTTCCGCGAGCCAGCTCATGCCATCTTGCCGAGTGCCGGGTTGACCATCCATTCAACCTTGGGGCGACCGCCTTCCGGCGCGACGGGGGATGAAACAGCACGCACCCAGCCCGCATCCTCAAGCTCGCCCAGCGCGGCCTTGACTTCGTCCGCAGTGCGCAATCCCTCGATCCGGGCACGCTGGATATCGCGTGCGCTGATCCTTTCCGGCACGCCCTCCCGTCGGATCTTCGACATGAGGTGCCGGGCCAGCGCCGTTGCGTCACGCTCGACCTTGGGCAAGACGGCCTCGCCATAGACGCGGCGGGCCATCGGCTGAACATAGTCGGCGAGAAGGGCGATGGCTC
Organism: Geminicoccaceae bacterium; assembly: GCA_020446285.1. Classification (GTDB taxonomy): domain Bacteria; phylum Pseudomonadota; class Alphaproteobacteria; order Geminicoccales; family Geminicoccaceae; genus JAGREO01. Next base: position 5,561 of record JAGREZ010000075.1, on the reverse strand, counting down.
CCGCCACAGATTTTGCCGAGATTTCGACGGGACCACCGCCAAGCGGATCGCCATCGGCAGCCCACCACAACAGTTCGAGAATGAGCGCGATGCGCGCGGCCATGCCGGGCCACTTGCCGATGTGCGAAAGAAACAGCCCGGACGAACTGCCTTCCAGCACGCGCACCTGCTTGCGAAATTCGTGCAGAAGATTGGTGGCGGCACCACTGAACGGCACTGCGAGTGGATACGTTTCCCCGTCCGCTGACTGGCCCGGCTTCAACGATCTCAGGCGAACGAGAGCATCCACCAGCTTTTCGGGATCTGCCTTCTTTGACGGCCGTGTGAGCGGTGCTGGCTCCGGCCATACGAGAATGAAGCGAGCGGCAAGACCGTCATCATCGCCCGACAGGATCAATGTCGCCAGCCGATCAGGCTGGATTCCTCCAAGAACGCCAATCGAAAGGTGAGGCACAAAAAGTTCCTTGCCCTCGAACTTCACCCGGTCGACGACCTTCGAGCGCCCGCCCCATGCTTCCAGCCAGAATGCGCGCTCCGCACCTGCACCGCCGCCATATTTATCCAGACCGCCAATCCATCCGGCCAGTTCATCGCGCAGCATGAGAAGCCCGGACGGGTGCGCGGCGATGAGCTGCGCCGCCGCTTCCATCGTCGCATCGCTCATGATGATGCGCGGACGCTTGGGCTCGGGCGGTGCGATGGCGTCTTCGGGCATCTCAGGCGGATGCGATCCTTCCTTCACCGCAGCCTGAACGGCCTTCTTCCAATCGGCCACCTTCGCTCGGGCGACTTCATCGACGAGCTTCCAATCGCGGAATTCAGCATCGAAACCGTCGCCGAGTCGTCGCTCGGCTTCCCGAAGCGGGTTCGCGATCATGTCGATTGCGGGCGACTTCCCGGCGGATGGCAGCCCGACGAGCCCGACATTGATGACAGGCGGTTCCTTCCATCCATCCCACGGCGACGGCCAGCGCAGGTTTGCGACAGTCGAGCCAACGGCCGCGATGAGCGACCATGCGACGTAATCGACCGGTGCCGAGACGATATCGGCTTGCGTCTCGATCCAGTTCGCCCACGGTCCGAAGATGTGCAACGGAAGCTCGGGTGCGGGCGCGGTATGCTGTGACGAAACCGACGAATCTAGCGTGCCCCACGGTTCACCACGTCCCCGTCGATCATCGTCCCCGAAATCCTCGATGCCGTCGACCGGCAGACCGTCGACATCATGGCGTATCCGTTCGGCGATATCAGCCATGAGCAGCGCCCCGGTACATGTCGTTCACATCGTCGCCCGCGACAGGCGGAACCCAGCGGCGCACCTCGCGATCCGCGAGCGTCCAGCGGTTCGAGACTTCGGCGGCGGCGGTGAGCCCGCGTTGTCGTCCCTGCCTGTCCGGCTTGTCGTGATCCACGCACACGGTCAGTGCCTCGATGCCCGGCAGGACCGGGAAGGCGGCGAGATTGCCCGCGTCGATCAGGCACCAGACGGGTGTGATGCCATGCGCGGCGGTGAGTCGCGGTTTCGACGCCTTCGGCGACGGCGAGCCCGTCCGTCACCTCGTCGTCGGGCCACAGGCGGATGACGCCTCCGGCCTTGCGATGACCCTTGCAGAGCATCCGGGGCCGCTCGATGTCCGGTTTGGTGCCGTTCGGGACGATCCATGTCCGGTGCAGGTTGATCGGCTCGCCGGTGTCCATGTCGGTGATGAGACCCACGAGCGCCGGTCCTGTGTGGCCGCTCGGGTGGCTTGCGTTCGGATGGAAGCGCAAATCGCCGTCCGGGTGAGGAAGCGCGCAACAGCGCGAGGCGAGATACTGACCGGCGCTGTCGTCGGGCTCTATCGGCTGGCATTCGCACCAGAAGGCGCGCCAGTAGTCCGAAAGCGTGGCGTGTTCGGTCTCATTGCCGGTCGTGCGATCCGGGGCGCTGGCCTCGATGGCCGCCCTGTGACGGCGCGAGACGGGCTTGCCGCCTTCGTCCGGCCACCATTTGCCGCTGTGCCCGCAGCGGTGGCAGTACCAGACGAGCGAGCCGTCATGCTTGCGGGTGACGGCCAGCGCGTCGTCCTTCGCACCCTTGCCGCATTCGGGACAGGGGCGGCGGTATGTGCCGGGACGCGACGAGGGGGTGTCCGGGATCATCGCGCACCCTCCCGCTCGTCATCGGGCACCTTGGCGACGTGCGTGCATCGCAACCCGTGATCGCGCAGCAACCGCTTGAGAGCGGCACGAAGTGCGAGCAACGGATCGACGCCGGGTTCGGGACGAAGCGTCACCGTGAACACGGGCCGTTCATCCGAACCGCTCATTGCAACGCACTCCCGCCAAGCCCGGCCAGTTCGGCGACGAGCGGTGCGAGCACGGGCGCGACGCCATGCCTATCGACGAGCCACGCGGCGGCGCGGGACATTCCAGCTGGCAATTCCGCAGCGCTGGCGCTACGTTCACGGCGACCATTTGGCAAAGACAATCGAGCGCCGGCAGGGGGCATCACCCCGCCGGCGTTTTCCTTTTCTGCCATCACGCGGCCGTCCTCTCGCTCGTGGAACGAACGACGTGATCCGCGATCCAAGCCTCAAGATCGCTTTCCCGGTAGCCGATCATGCGGCCGATTTTCACATAAGCCGGACCCTTGCCGTACACCCGCCACTTGGCGAGCGTGCCAAGACTCACATGCAGGCGTTCGGCGACGACCGGGGGTTGGAGAATCGTGTCAGCCATGGTGCGTAAACTCCGTCACGCTGTTGAAGCTGACACGGCAGTATGAGCATGGAAAACGCGCTGTGAACGTTGCTAGGGTTCACCGGTTCGTCGAAATAATCGCGCGCGGTTAATTTTTATCATTATTTTTCAATACGTTAAATTGCGCGCGGTTTGCCGGATTTTGGCCCTATCGCGAAGGAATCGCGCGCGGTTCGAACTCATCCCTTCTTGAACCGCTTATTGCCTCCGCGCGAGGCTTCCTTAGGGCGCAACATGGTCGCCATATTCCTCAACATCCGTTCGGATGTGTCCTGCAATTCGGGCGGCAGGTGTTTTCTGAGCTCTTCCACGAGCTGGTCAATCGTTTCATCCTCAGGCCGAGGAATCTCCAGCTCAGCGGCCATCCGGTTCATGAAATCGAGATAGGGCAGGCCGGTCGTTTTGATTGACTCATGCGAACCTGCCGAACCACCCGCAAGAAATGTGTTCAGCTCGCGCTCTCGAAAAATAACCAACGCGACTTGGCCGCCGTCATCTTGGCCGCCATTCTCCACGACATCATCGAAGAACTGCTGGTCTCCCCATCGATAGGATTCGATCTTTTCTGGCTTTCCGCTTGCCCTCAAAACCCATGTCGAGAAGGATTCATCACTTGCAGTTTGCCGAAAACGTCCAAGGCATTCCAACGTAAACTCAAACAGCGGGTCTTCCGCCGGATTCATGATCCCAACATATTTTTTCAACCCGAGCGTTCGAACTTTGCACAGGAAGTTTCGAACTTCATCGGCTGTGAACCTGCCGCCGGACTCCAGTCTTGCGAAAAGAGCGAACCCATCTTCGAAATAGATAAAGTCCTTGGGAGTGTACCTCGACATAACGTCCTCCGTCGACGCATCCGTGGTGTGGAGGGCGCGGCGGGCCGGTACGGATGACCCGGCGTTCGGCGGCCAACCTAGCCGCGCCCAACTCGTGAACTCTCAGACCCGCCGCAGCGGAACCACCTTGCCCGTGTCGCGCCCTTCGATCAGCGCCTCGACATGGGCACCCCAGGCCGTCAGCGCCTCGCGCGCCTCGTCCTCGAAGCGGTGGCGCTGGTAGACACCGACGACGCCCGCCCGGCTGCCGGCCACATGCCCCAACACCGTCTCGATGACTTCCAGCCGGACCCCGAGCCGCTGCAAGCCGGTGGCCACCGTTCGGCGAATGTCATGCAGCCGCCAGTCAGTGACGCCGCTCAATCCGTCGAGCTTGGCCTTGTTCTTGCTGATGTTCGAAAAGGGACGGTCACCCGTGGTCGTGAACATGTAGTCACCGATCAAGGGCAACCCGTCGACGATCCCCGCCACCAGCGGTGAAAGGCAGATGATCCGTGCCGTATCGTTCTTCGAACGCTCGCGCGGCAGCCGCAGGGACGATCCGTCATCCGAAAGTTCATCCCATCTTGCGGAAAAGATTTCCTCGCGGCGTGCGCCCGTGGCGATCAGCAGGCGAACAGCCGCCCCGAATGGCCCCTCGAATGTGCCTGCGGTATTCCAGACGGCCACAAGCTCGTCGTCGGAAAGCACGCGGTCCCGCCTCACTTCGGGCGTTACCTTCTCGACATGCGCCGCCGGATCGCTCTCGATGATGTCCCGCCCCACTGCCCATTTGAACATTCGCTTGGTGTGGGCCAGCACGCGATTGGCCGCCACGGGCGCGCCACGGTCCGCGATACTGTCGAGCAGCGCGATGATGTCCCGTTTGCGGATATCCTCGATTGACCGCCCGGCAAATGACGGCGCGACTTCCCTTTCCATCAGCCGCTTCACTTCGGCGAAGCTGCGATTGGTCGACTGGTCCCGCTTCAACCACTCGTCGAGCACGTTTTCGAAACGCTGCGTCTTCGCCCTGTCCCTCGCGCGCCTCTCTTCGAGCGGATCCCCGCCCGCCGCAATCCGGCCGAGATGTTCGCGGGCCATGGTGCGGGCCTGTTCGGGTGTCAGGTGGCCATGCCTACCGAGCGTGAGCCGCCGCTTGGGCGCGGCGCGCCCCTTGCCGGCCCGATATTCGACGAAATAGGACCGCGCACCACTCTTGCCGACGTAGAGCCCGAAACCGCCGAGACGGTCGTCATAGTGCCGTCCGGCCGGGGCCGTGTCGCAAAACCGTTTCGTCAGTGCAGGCATATTTTCTCCCGCCCCATTTCCGTGTCGCCACCATGTCGCCACCAGAACGGAACTCACAGAAATGTAGCGGAATTTGCATATATAGAAAAGCCGTTGAATTCCATAATGATAGGAAGATTGAAGCTATCTCGGGGAATGCCCGGAAATGCTACACCCAGGAACTCTTAATCAGCGGGTCCAAGGTTCGAGTCCTTGTGCGCCCACCAACATATTGAAATACTTGGATTCTTATTGGTTGGACTCGAACACGTCCGACTCTCGGGCCGGTTTCCGCGCGAAAACGTCCTTTCAGCGGTTTGACGTTGTTTTTTCAATACATTGAACCACTGCAGCAGTTGCCCGTCAGGGCCGTATCGTCAGTTTGAACTCGTTTGAGCCGACGGGTATCCTGATCGCATGTTGCATCAGATCACAGCCTTTCCGCTTCG
>JAGREZ010000075.1:0-148 GCA_020446285.1 Geminicoccaceae bacterium | reverse complement strand
ATCCGGGACGGTCACCCCTGCGGGACTGGGCAGTTATCTCGATCCGTCCCGGCTGTTGCTGGCGCAGGCGGCTGATCAGGCGGAAATACTGGCGGTTGCCGAGGAAGGGTTGCGTGATCGGGCGCTGTCGCTGGTGGTGATGGAACCG
>JAGREZ010000537.1 GCA_020446285.1 Geminicoccaceae bacterium | reverse complement strand
CCGACGAGCAGGCGAGGATGCTGGACGCCGCCCGGCCCGATCCGGCCGATGAGGGCTACGCCGCAGCCCAGCGCCGCTACACGCAATTGCAGGATGCCGTCGCGGCCGATCGCAAGCGGCTCGACGCCGATCCGGCCGCCTATGTGACCAGCACCGCAAAGCCTGTGGCGGCCGCCTTCGCATCGGCGGAGACGCCGGAGGATTTCGGCCGGGCCGTCTCGCTCTCTCTGGCCGAGCAGGAACGGCTCGGCGTGCCGCCGTCGAAGCGCCGGGCGGCGCCGAAGGCGGCGGTCGAGAACCTCGCACGGATGATCGGCGAAACATCTTCCACTCGCGAACGCGCGGAAATGCTGGCTTCCTGGAGCACCGCCATCCGCGAGCCGGGACCGCGCGCGGCCCTGTTGGCCGATCTGGAAAAGGCCGGATTGCCGGAGGGGCTGCGCTTTCTCCAGCCGACACTGGAAGCCGGCGACATGGCGAAGGCCGGACGGATGCTCTCGGCATTGGAGGCCGGCATCGATCTCAAGGGCGACACGAAACGCGATCTCGACGACGCGCTGCTCGACGCCGAACCGGACGCCTTCGAGCGCTCGCTTGCGGGGCTTACCGGCGATGCGCGGCCGCTGGCCGAGGCCCGCGAGCGCGACGGCACACGCCGCAGGCTCGCGGCGGCACGGATGCAGGCCGGCGAGGATGCGGACGAGGCGGTACGCAAGGCCGACGAGGATCTGCTCGCAGGCGGCACGCGCGTCGCCCGTGACGGTCTCGGCGCCTTCAGCGTGCCCGCCGGTGCCGATGCGTATCAGGTGGAGACTGGCCTCGAACGTTTGCGCGAGGAGATCGGCGACAGGGTTCCGGCGGCGACATTGGCGCGACTGCTCGATCCCGCCGGCGAGCTGGAGGGCGACATGGCGGAGCGCATGGCCGGCGAGCTGCTCGACGATTTCGCCGATGACGCCGCCTGGATCGATCATCCCGACGGCGGCTACGGCCTGCTCGTCACCCTCATGGACGGCACGCGCGGCTTCCTGCCCGGCGAGGACGACAAACCGCTGCGGGTCACTACCGACGAGGCGATCAGGGCGCACGACGCGGGATGGGCCAAACGCATCGATGACGTGCTTTCGGGCGAGTTCGGCCCATGACCATGGATCTGGGCATTCCGACACTCACCGGCGACGACCTTCGCCGCGCCGCCGCGTTCTGGCAGCCGGATCTGGGTGAATATCTGGGCTCGGCCGTGGAAAGCGGCCTTGCCGATTCGATCCCCGGCACGCTCCTGCGCGAGGCCGATATGCCGGCGCGCTCGCCCATGAGTGCCGAGGGCGGGTTCGCACAATCCGTGCGCACGGACGAACAGCGCCGGCGCATTCGCGAGGCGCACGACGAAAAGCCCGAATTGCGGGCGATGAGCGAAACGGAGTGGCGGGCCTCGCCCTGGTATCGCTCCGATCTCGAATTCGATCCGTTCATGACCGAGGCACGCGCTGAAGCAAGGGCCGGCGTGCGCGACGAACGGCGCTGGCGCGACCATATCGCCACCGCCCGCGATCCGAACATGGCCGAAAGCGTGCTCTCCTTCGGTGCGGAAGTCGTGGGCGGCCTGCCCGATCCCCTGAACTTCGTGCCGCTGGTCGGGCCGGCATGGCGGGCGGCGTGGGTCGCCAAGGCGGCCACCCGCAAGGCGTATCTCATGCGCTCGGCGGCCATCGGTGCTGCGGAAGGAGCCGCCGGAACGGCACTCGCCATGCCGCTTACCCTGCCATCAAGGCAGTATGTCGGCGACCAGGCGGGCATGGCGGAAATCATGCTGGAACTGGCCATCGGTGCGGCCGCCCCCGCTGCACTCTCCGGTGCCGGCGGCTGGTGGCACACGCGCGGCGGCCGTTCATGGCGCCTCGATCTCGATCCGTCGGGCGAGAGCGTGACAGCCCACCCGGTGGATGTCGACAAGATGATCGCCGAAAGCGGCGGCGAACGCCCGGCACCCCTCGACCCCGCCGAAACCGGCCGCAAGTTCGAAGACATCAAGGCCACCGCCGTCAGTATCGCCAAGGGCGAGCCCGTCGATACGCGGGGAATGGCTGAGCCGGAGAGCCAGACTCTGGGCGACCGGCTGCGGCGCGAGCCGCTGGACGGGCCGCGTTGGGTGCGCACCGCCGACAATCAGCGCTTTCTTGCCAACGACAACGGCAATGCCGATCTCGGCACGGCGCCGCGCATCGAGGCGGGCGCGGCCGCCGGAGAAGACCTGCCGGTACGGCTGCGGCGACGCGAGATCAAGCATCTCGACGACAAGCTGCATCGACAGAATGCGCGGGATCTTGGCTATGAGGGCGGCGTGGAACTTACACTCGATGTCGTCGATGGCTGGACGGAGATTCGGGCGAGTTATGACGGGCGGGTCTTGCTGGTCAAACAGACCGGTAGTCGAAGTTCTCCCGTAGCGGCGGTCGAACTGGCGAAGGTCGATGGCACCGATTACTGGCGCGTTGTCACATCCGGCGTTCGCAGTTCCGATCAGCTGGGCAAAGTGCTGGGGACCAGGGCGCCCACACCTGATTCCGCTTCCGGTCAGCAGAACTCATTTCACCGGGGCGCCGGATCTACCGGCGACGCACCCGGTTTGGCTCAGAGTCCCCAAGCGCCCCAACATGACATTCCCCACAGCGGCGATCAAGGCCCCGATGCGGTGAAGCGCTCCGGCGCGCCCGATGATGCGCCGCCGATCATCGATCACCCGGCCGCCTTCCCGGACGATGATCCGGCTACGATGCGGCCGGACGGCCCCGAGCCCGATCA
>JAGREZ010000074.1:1388-21464 GCA_020446285.1 Geminicoccaceae bacterium | reverse complement strand
AGCACGACATGATCGAGCGGCGTCGCGGTCTGCGGATCGATCACCGCCTCCTCGGTATAGGGCGTGCCGGTCATGCTGGTCCGCGTCTCGCTCGCGATGACCTTGAGGGATGTCTCGACGAGGATGTCGGTGTCACGCTCGACCGCCTCCACGAGACGCCGCACCTGACGCCCGCGCAGGTCTCGCGAATGGTCGCCCGCCCCGGGAGGGTCCGCGAACGCGAGCGGAATGCGCAACCGGACACCGGCCTCGAAGAGCGAATGGCGATGATCATCACGCGACCAAGCGCCCTCGAAGGTCAGCCTCGAGGCGGGCATGGCCGGCAGGATGCCATCGATCCGCCATTCCAGCCGGGCACGCGGGCCGGACACCGGCTGGTCGAGATCATCATGATCGAAACGGAAGCCGCCGACATATCCGCGCAGGTCGAAACGGTCGCGGTCGATACCCATGCGCTCGACCGGCATGCGCGCACCGATCTCCGCATCGAAGCCGTGCAACGCCAGCTCGCGGCGGGACAGGGTCCGGTCGGTGACCGTGGTCGTCGTGAAGCCGCCGGAACCGAGGACAAGAGCACCGCCATTGTCGATGATCGACGGTGCGATGGTGGAGCCTGTCACCATGGTCGCCGATACCTCTTGCGTGTGCCTGGTCGAACGGGTGGCGTCGAGCGGAATGTAGCCGTTCGCGCGGATGTCGAAACTGTCACCGAGAAGTTCGAATCCGCCGGCCATCTGTCTGTGCCAGCCGCCAAGTTCGGCCTCGCGCAGGTCGAATCCCGCCCAACCGCCGGCATTCCAACCTCCGGCGAACATCCGCCTTGCGCCCACCGCGAGATTGCCTTCGAGGCCCGAGTCACTGAAACTCTTGCCACGCATCTCGACAAAGCCGAGGGTCGTATCCGATTGCAGGAACGGCAGAAATCCCGCGACCTCGCCGCGGGAGGGTGCGCCGAAACGCCTGTAGCCGCCCAGCTCCAGCCAGCCGCTGACCGCCGATGCGTCAGCCCTATCGCTTGCATCGGCCGGGCAGGAAATCATCGCACCGATCACGACGATGGACGCACCCGTCAGGTGGAGCAGACGCATTCCGGAGGCTCGAAAGTCTGGACCCATATTCGAACAACTCGCATTGCGGAAAATATGAATGAACCGGCTTCACCAGATTCGGGAGAATATCAGTCGATCAGGAAAATTCTCAATTGCCAATTCCACATAGGAGAGTCATCTCACATTTGTTCGTGGTTTTGAAATTTTACCCGACAGTAGATATTCCGCAGTTTGATTATCTTTATAAAGTAGTAGATCTTCTTATTTCACTTTTATTACATGAGAATCATGGAGTTTGATCGGAAAAATACTGGCGCTTTAACATCTCACTAACTTCGAGGATCTATGATTCCGGACAAACGGGATTCAACAGGTGGTACTCGGGATGACATTTCTTCGGAACATGAAGATTCGCTGGGCAATGGTGATGATCGTCTTCCTGCCCTTGCTGGGGACCGCCTTGTTCGGCGGTCATCTCGTCGTCGGGGACTGGCGCCGGCATCTGAAAATCACCGATCTTGACGGTTTCGTGCAACTGTCCATCGCGATGAGCAATCTCGTCCACGAGCAGCAGAAGGAACGCGGTGCCACCTCCATCTTCCTGTCGAGCCAGGGCACGGCCTTTCGCGACAAGCTCGCTGCCCAGCGCCAGCTCACCGACGGGAAACGCCAGGAGTTCGAAGCCTCGGTCGCATCATTCGACGCCGGCGACCTGCACCCCGAGATGCGGGATTCCTTTCTCGCACTGACAAGGGATATCGGGACCATGCCGGAGATCCGCTCGGCTGTCGATCGCCTCACCATCGACAGCTCCGAGGCGATCGGATTCTATACACGGCTCAACAGGACGAGCCTCGACCTGATCGGCGCCATGGCGAGGCTGAGCTCGGACGCACGCATCGCGGCCGAACTCGTGAGTTTTGCAAGTTTCCTGCAGGGCAAGGAGCGCGCCGGTCTCGAAAGGGCGATCACCGGCGCCGGCTTTGCCGGCAAGGTGTTCACCCTCGAGACGCTGATGAAACTGAACGAGCTCATCACGGCACAGGAAACCTATCAGAACGTGTTTCTCACCTATGCGTCGGCGGATCAGGTGGCCGAACTGAACAGACTTCTCGAGAGTGACGCCAGCAGGGATGTCGAACGCATGCGGGGCATTACCCGGCGGGGCGGACTGAACGGCGAGCTCGAGGGAATCACGCCGGGCTACTGGTTCGACACGATCACGACCAAGATCAACGACATGAAGGCACTCGAGGACAGGATCGCGGCGGACGTCGTCGAGGCCGTGAACGAGGTCGAGGACGCCGTGTTCACCGAACTGGTCGAATCGCTGGTCCTGTTGACGGTCATGTTCCTCGGCGCCCTTGGAGCCGCAATCCTCGTCGGCAGTGTCGTCAGCCGGTCGCTGGGCGCCCTGCAACACCCGATGACGCAACTGGCCGAGGGTGATTTCGATGTCCGTCTACCCCCCGAAGGTTCGAGCGAGATCGGCCAGATGGCCCGCGCGCTGATCCATTTCCGGGATGCGGCACGGGACAAGTTCGAAAGGACCCGGGAAGTCGAACAGCTCGTGGCGGAATTCGAAGCGAATGTGGCGAGACTGATCGAACAGGTTTCCGCCTCGATCGACCAGTTCGCCGCAACGGCGGGAACGCTGAACACCAATGCCATGGATACGAGGGAGCGTTCGGTCGCAGTCGCCGACGCTGCCGAGATGGCCGCTTCCGGCGTCCAGTCTGTCGCCGCAGCCACCGAAGAGCTTTCCGTATCGATCACGGAAATCGCCGAACAGGTATCCCGCACGGCTTCGGCCGCCGGAGAAGCGGTGAACCACACCAGTTCATCGATGGCCACCATCGCCGATCTGGCCAATGCCGCGAGCGACATCGGTCAGGTCATCAATCTCATCCAGAAGATCGCGGAGCAGACCAACCTCCTGGCGCTGAACGCGACCATCGAGGCCGCACGGGCAGGCGATGCGGGAAAAGGGTTCGCCGTCGTCGCATCCGAGGTCAAGACACTCGCCAGCCAGACGGCGCAGGCATCCGGCGACATTGCCGGGCGGATCGCCGGGATCCAGAATGCCAGCCAGTCGACCAGTGCCATTATCCACAAGGTCGACGAGAGAATTCGCGAGATCTCGGTCACTGCGTCATCGCTTGCATCCGCCGTCGAGGAGCAGCGCGCCGCAACCCGCGAGATCGCGGCGAGCGCACAACATGCCGCCAACGGCACGATGGAAGCCACGGGCAATATCGGCCATGTGCGGGAATCGGCCGACGAGACCGGACAGTCGGCCCGACAAGTGGATGGTCTCAGCCGCGACCTCGCGGAACAAACGGCCAGTCTCGAACAGTCGATCCGGCAGTTTCTCGCGAATGTCCGCGCGGCCTGACAGCGCGTCGGAGTCCCTCAGTCGTGGAGAGGGCAATGCCCGCGTCTATTTCGTCCGTAGTCTCTGCGCATAGACATTGATGACCAGCGCCAGCAACAGGATCAGGCCGCGGATGAGAACCTTGAGAAAACTGTCGATGTCGATGTGGTCGAGGCCGTTGTTGAGCACGCCGAGAACGAACAGGCCGATGATGGTGTAGGGAATGCCGCCGACACCGCCGAAGAGCGAGGTGCCGCCGACGACCACGGCAGCGATGGAATCGAGCAGGAAATCATCGAACTGGTTCTGCTGCGCACTGCCGTAATAGGCCACACCGAGCATTCCGGCGATGCCGGAACAGACAGCGCCGATGACCATGACCGAGGCGGTGATGAGCTTGACGTTGACACCGGAGAATTCCGCCGCCTCGCGATTGCCACCGACCATGTAAACATACCGGCCGAAGCGCGTGTAGGTAAGGACGAAATGCCCCACGGCGAGAAACACCGCCGCGACGATGACGATGACCGGCACCGGCCCGATATAGCCCGAGCCGAGGAACTTGATGAGCGGCGGGACATTGTAGGCGATCTGGCCGCGCACCAGCATCGCGCAGATACCGGCACCGATCTGCAGCATGGCCAGCGTCATGATGAAGGAGGGAATGCCGATGACGGTCACCCCCGCCGCAGTGACAAGGCCGAGCGCCACGGCAGCGAGAATGGCGAGGATGATCGCGAATGCGCCCGGAAGCGGCAGGTTGGCGATGTTGACATAGGCTTCCTGCATCGTGAACCAGGCAACGACGATCCCCACCGCGTTGGCAACACTCGCGACCGAAAGGTCGATCTCGGCGGTGAGAATGACGAAGGTGAGCCCGGTGGCGATGATGGCCGTGATGGAGACCTGACGCAGGATGTTCGAGAGATTGTCCAGTGTCGCGAAGGACGGGCTCATCGCGCTGAAGACAAGAACGAGAAAGACCAGTGTTATCAATGGTGCGATGGCCGTGAGCCGCCGGGCGATCCACTGTTTCACGCCGCCATGGCCCGCCGCTGTATCCGACAATGTCCTCTCCCCCGACTCGAAATGCCGGCACGAAGCCTTCAGGCCGCCGCCAGCAACTGATCCTTGCCCACCGGTTCGCCGGCGAATTCGGTCGTGATCCTTCCGCGTCGCATGACCATGATCCGGTCGGCGAGCGAGAGGATCGTCTCGGGCTCGGTGGATACCACCACCACACCCATGCGCCGTTCCTTGAGCGCGCGGACGATCTTCACCACATCGTCCTTGGCCCCGACATCCATACCCCGGGTCGGCTCCGCCAGTACGAGAACCTTCGGCTCATGCGCGATCCAGCGGGCGAGCGCCACCTTCTGCTGGTTGCCGCCCGAGAGCGTGCGCAGCAGCGCATCCACCGAGGCCGTGCGGATCTTCAGGTCCTCGACCTGCTTTGCGGCGATCCGGCGCTCTTCCCGGGGTTTGAGGAACCACCGGGAAATCCGCTCGAGAATGCTGATCGAGATGTTGCGATAGACGGGCACATCGGAAAACAGCATCGAGCCCCGGCTTTCCGGAACGATGGCGATACCGGCCTTCTTGCCGTCGGCGGTGTTGCGCAGCCGCGCCGGCTCGCCGCCGCGCAGGAGTTCGCCCACGCCCGGCTGTACCTTGCCGACGAGCGCGCGCGCGAGCTCGAGCTGGCCGCACCCCATGAATCCATAGATGCCGAGCGCCTCGCCCTCGCGCACCTCGAGATCGATCCCCTCGAACGCGCCCTTGAGGCCAAGCCCCCTCGCGCTCAGCACGACGGGTTCGGTGGAACGCACCGGCAGTTCGAGCTGGTGGAGATAGGTTTCCTCGAGTTCCTGATGCGAACGGCCGATCATGTGTTCGATGATCGCCGCCTTGTCGAGGTCGGCAGCGCGGGCGGTGGCCACCCGCCGGCTGTTCTTGAAGATCGTCACCGAATCGGAGATTTCCAGCACATCGTCAAGAAAATGCGAGATGAAGATGAAGCTCCGGCCCTGTCCGCGCAGCCGGTCGATCACGCCGAAGAGCTGCTTGACCTCGGGCGGCGACAGGGCCGAGGTGGGCTCGTCGAGGATGATGATGCGCGCGCCCGAGAACAGCACGCGACCGAGTTCGACGAGCTGTTGCAGGCCGATGGAAAGGTCGCCGGCACGCATGGCCGGATCGACGTCGATGCCGAGAGCCGCCAGATGCTCGCGCGCCTGACTTGCCATATGCCGCCAGCGCAAGAGCCCGAACCGGTTTACCGGCTGGCTGCCGAGAAACACGTTTTCGGCAACACTGAGCGCCGGCACGATCGAAAGCTCCTGATGCACCATGCCGATACCGTGCGCGAGCGCGTCGGCGGTCGAGCGCAGGCGCACGGGCCTGCCATCGATGCGATACTCGCCCTCGAACTCGGTGTGCACGCCGGCGATGATCTTCATCGCCGTGCTCTTGCCCGCACCATTCTCGCCGACAAGCCCGTGGACCTCGCCCCGGGCAAGGGCGAAGTCCACATCGGTCAGCGCGGTGACGCCGCCGAAACGCTTGGTGACGCCGCCGAGTTCGAGAACCGGCGGCGTCTCTCCCGGATTGTTTTCCACGTCGGTTGCGCGGATCAGATCAGGAAATGCTTCTGCATCCACAGCATGCCCGGCGCATTCGACTGGGTCACCACCGGGCCGTCCGTGACGATATGCTTGGGAATGCCCTCGCCGGTCGCTTCGCCGGTGAGCACGGCCGCCACACCGGCCATGAGCGCGCCGCCATGGATGCGGCAGGACGGATTGCGCACGGTTGCGTGCATGCGTCCGTCGATGACGGCTTCCACCGCCGGCGGCATGGCATCGACACCGCCAATGACGATATCGGTACGACCGCGCGCCTGCATGACATTGTAGGCGGCGAGCGCCATGTCGTCATTGTGGAAGAATGCCGCCGAGATATTGTCGTATTTGGTGAGCAGACTGTCCCAGATGCGCGAGGCCTTGGTGACATCCCAGTCCGCCGGCTGCTCGTCGAGCACCTCGATGCCGGGATATTTCTCGACGATCGACTGGAAGCCGCGCGCGCGTCCCTGGGCACCGGTATGACCGAGCGCACCCTGGGTCATGACCATGGTGCCCTCGCCGCCGATGGCATCCACGAGCGCCTGGGTCACCGACGCACCCATGAACTCGTTGTCGGGAGCGAGGAAGCTGTTGACCTCGATCTCCTCGAGCGGGGCGATCAGCGTGTCCATGTCGAACACCGGAATGCCGCGCTCGAGCATGCGGTTGACGGGATCGGTCAGCGTGCCGATGCCGAATGCCTGGATGGCGACGAAATCCCAGTCCTGGCTGGCCATGTTGTCGATGGCGGCGCGCTGCTTGGGCGCACTGAGCTCGCCGTCGAACCAGGTCACCTCGACATTGAACAGCGACCCCCAGTATTCCGCCGCCTGCTTGCCCTGGGCACACCAGGTCGCCTGCAGGCCGGCGTTCGAGAAGGCGGCCCTGAGCGGCTTCTCGCTGCGTCCCATATCCGCCGCCATGGCAGCGGAGACGAACGGATCCATGCCGAAACCGCCGAGCATGGCGCCAGCCGCCGCCGATGATGCCGCGGCCCGTCTGACGAAGGAACGCCTCGTCGCCGGATCGAACCTGTCCAGATTGCTCATCCCAACCTCCCCGATACAGAGTGATGATTTTTGACTGGCAGCATATTCCAGCGACGGGGAGCGATTGGCAAGAGGATGTTTTTGAAGTGGATTCGCGCGTCTGTCCCGGAGCCGTGCAGGTTTTCCGGCATATCCGTGATGTTGCGTATATCACACGGACGACGTCCGTTTGCGCGATGACCGAGAATGTCACATTCCTGCCGCGGCAGGACGGTTTACTAAGGAGGATGATCGAGCTGCTCGCCCTGACTGACAAGAAGGGAGCCGGTCACGGATCGCTGCCGGGTGAACCGGTATCAACGTCGAGAGGAAACGAGATGCGAGTGAATCTATTCCGAAAAACGCGGGACCGTGGATTGTGCGCAACCGGAGTCCTGATGGCATCGGTGGCCCTTGCCGTGCCTTCAGCCGGTTTCGCGCAGGATTCGGCGCAGATCGAGGAACTGCAGCAGCAGATCGAGGAACTGCGCCAGCAACTCGAACAATTGCGCGAACAGCAGACCGAAACCGACCGCAAGGCGGAACAGGCGGCCACAGAGGCGAAGAAGGCGGGCGATACGGCCGAAGCCTTCACCACCTCGGGCAATGACAAGGTGAAACTGTCCATTTCCGGGCAGGTGGATCGCGGTGTCCTGGTCACCGACGATGGCGAGAACACCGACGCGTTCTTTGTCGACAATGGCAACAGCTCGACCCGGATCCGCCTCGTAGGCGAGGCCAGACCGGTCGACGAGGTCAAGGTCGGCACCAATATCGAGGTGCAGTTCCAGAGCAATTCGTCCACCGCCGTCAACCAGCGCGACGAGCGCAATGTCGGCCCCAACAGTTTCACCGAGCGCAAGCTCGAACTCTATGTCGACCATGCGCGCTACGGCCGGCTGTGGCTCGGACAGGGCGACACCGCCTCCAACGGAACGTCGGAGGTCGATCTGTCGGGCACGAGCCTGATCGGCTACTCCAGTGTTTCCGATATGGCCGGCGGCATTCTCTATCGTGACAATGGCGAGCTCAGCACCATTTCCGTCGGCGATGCGTTCAGCAATCTCGACGGCCTTTCGCGCGATGACCGCATTCGCTATGACACGCCGTCCTTCGCCGGCTTCAAGCTTTCCGGCTCGCTCGTCGCCGATGAGCGTGCCGATGTGGCACTGCGCTATTCGCGGGAGTTCGGCGGGACGGAGGTCGCCGCGGCCGCGGCCTTCTCGCGCAAGCCGGACGATTTCGACCGGGTGAACGGCTCCGCCTCGATCCTTCTTGCCAACGGCATCAGCGTGACCGCTGCCGCCGGCACCGAGGATGTGGACGCGCGCGACGATGACGGCATGTTCTATTACGGCAAGCTCGGTTACCAGTCGCAGTTCTTTTCGATCGGAAACACCGCACTCGGCATCGACTACCAGTATGGCGAGGATATCGGTGCGGATGGCGACGAAACCAACAGTTTCGGCGTGTTTGCCGTGCAGAATATCGACGATCTCGCCACCGAGTTCTATCTCGGCTACCGCTACTATGATCTCGACCGCGACAACACCGATCTCGACGCCATCAACGCCGTCCTGACCGGCGCAAGGGTGAAGTTTTGAGGCAGTCGCTGCCCCTTCTCGTGTTCGCCGCCGCACTGGCTCTCGCCGGCTGCGGCGGCGAACCGTTCGAGCCGCAGGCGCCGGGCGAGATCCGCGACGGACCCGGCCTGTTCACCGGCGAGGACGGCGAATTCGTCATCACGCCGAAGACGGGAAAGAAGCAGCAGCGGATCTGAGGTCCATCAGAGCGCATCCAGCCGGTCATGGAACGAAGCAGCGGCGCTGTAGAGATCCGCATAGATCGGCATCATGCGATCGTAACGGTCACGCCACGCCGGATCGGGTTCGATCGGCGGGCCGAAACGGACCATGCGGGCGACCGCGGAGGCGAGATCCGGCGCATCGCCGCTCGCAACCGCCATCAGAATGGCGGCACCGATGATCCCGCCTTCGGGTTCCTCGGGCACGATGAAGGGGATGTCGTACATCGACGCCTTGATCTTCAACCACAGGCCCGATTGCGCGCCACCGCCCGAGGCGACGATCCGTTGTGGCCGTCCGCCGCCACCGGCGAGGCCGTCGAGCTTCATGCGCACGGAAAAGGCCACGCCTTCCAGCACCGAACGATGCAGTTCGGCGAGGCCATGCGCGGAGGTGAGCCCGAAGAACTGGGCCCGCGAGTTGGGCTTCTCCGCGAAACGTTCGCCGCAGAGATAAGGCAGGAAGAAAAGCGCGTCGCTTCCCGCCGCCGCCTCTTCGGCGATTGCCGAGATCTCCGCATAGCCGAGCCCGTTGCGATGAAAGGCCCGCCTTGCCCAGCGGACCGCGTCGCCGCCCGCATCGAGCAGGGTGAAACTGCCCCAGAGCCCGTCGATGGTGGCAAGATTCGATACCTCCGGCGACATGACGGGTTCATCACCGAGAAGGGTGATGATCGTCGATGTCCCGGTAACGTCGGAGCCGAGCCCCTTGCCGGTGACCCCGGATCCCAGCAGCGCCATGGGGAAATCCCCGGCACCCACCAGAACGGGAATATCGGCATCGAGACCGAGAAGCCTCGCCGCCTCCGCCGTGAGCCCCGCAAGCACCGCACCCGGCTCGCGGATCCCGGGCAGAAGTCTCCGCGGAATGCCGGTCAGACCGATCAGCTCATCCGACCAGGCGCGGCTTCTCCAGTCCATGAGGAAACTGAGCGACGCCTCGGTGACATCCTGCGAAATCCGGCCCGTGAGGCGAAGGTTGATCCAGTCCTTGGGCATCAGGACGGCACGCGCGCGGTCGATCGAGGAGGCTTCATGCTGCATCAGCCACAGCAGCTTGAAGGCGGGCCAGGCTGGTGACGGGACATTGCCGGAAAGCTCAAGCGAACGGGCTGCGGGAACATGCGCGGCGAACGCATCGACCTCCGGCTGTGTACGCTTGTCGTTCCACAGGATGGCCGTCTCCGAGGTGAGTTCGCCATCCCCGTCGACCAGCACCGTGCCGTGCATCTGCCCGCAGCAGCAGATGGCCGCGACCCTCGACGACGCCCTTGCGACCCTGCCGAGAACGGAGCCGACCGTCTCCACCGTTCCCCGCCACCAGTCCGCCGGGCGCTGCTCCGACCAGCCGTAACGTCGAACGATCTGCTCATGTTCGCGATGGTCGTAGGCAAGGATTTTCCCGTCACGGGCGACGAGCGCCGCACGAATGCCGCCGGTCCCGACATCGATCGCCAGATAGAGATCTCTCATGCCTGCCGCCCTCCCGTTTCTTCGTTCCGCGAGCGCTGGAAGGGTGCATCCCGCAAGCAGGAGGATCAACCTTTCACACCTTCCCGGATCTTCCGCGACCGATTGATGATATGTTATATTATTTCATTGACCTGTATGACCGGGCAATCCTATGCAGGATCAGGGCTGCGGTTTCTCGCCCCCTTGTTGCAAGGCCGGTTGCGTGGCCTTCACGGACCATATCGCAACGGAACAGGAAACCTCTCATGGAACATCATCGCATCAGGCAGCCGTCGGCCATGTTCGTACATCCGGCGAACGCATCGTCGGCCGGGCACTGCCGCCGACGGTTCCTCACGGCTTTCCTGTCGATGCTTGCGGGAGTTCCCGCCATGTCCCTTGCCGCGCCGTCGCTCGCCGGTGCGGCAGAGGAAATCACCTGGGATGACCTGCTTCCGCCCGAACCGGAGTTCGCGAACCCGATCGATGGCATGCCCGACGAGTTGCAGGGTGATCTCTTTTCCGTCATGCGCACCGAGACGAACATCGAAGGCGGCCTGATCCCGGCGGATGGCGAGGCCGCGGCCATGGCCGTGGAGTCGCGGCAGAGACTGGCGGATGCGGGTTACGACGCGGCCCGGCTCATCGACGAGATCCGCGAGGTCGAGGCGCTCTACGAACAATACGGTCTCGAGGTTGTCGCCGGGTTCGATGGACGAACCGTTCGCATTCCCGGCTATGCCCTGCCGCTCGAAACCAGCGATCGCGGTGTCAGTGAATTCCTCCTCGTGCCCTATATCGGCGCCTGCATCCATACACCGCCGCCTCCCCCCAACCAGATGATTCTCGTCGATCTGAACGAACCACACCGTTTCGGCGACATCTTCGAGGCGGTCTGGCTGACGGGCAGTCTCCGCGTCGAATCGTCGAGCAAGACGCTTTCGTTCGTCGATGGCGCCGCTCCCATCATGTCGGGCTACCGCCTCACAGCGACACTCATCGAACCCTACAAATGGTAACTCGTCCGGATCGGAGCAATCGCGATCCGGACATCACAACGGAGACCCGAAAGCATGAGAATTCTCGCTCTCGCCAACCTGCTCGCGCTTGCAGCCGGACAGGCATCCGCCGAGGAAACACGCCAGCTTCCACCGCATGAGCACGGTGTGGCAAAGGTCGATATCGCGATCGAGGGGAATACCGTGTCGCTGGACCTCCGCGCTCCGGGCGCCGATGTCACCGGCTTTGGACACAGGGCGGAAAGCGATGAGGATCGCGAGGCGGTCAGACAGGCTTTCGCGAAACTCGGCTCGCCGCTCGATCTCGTCGTGCCGCCGGCCGCAGCCGGCTGTGTCGTCGACAGCGCCGATATCGAAATCGAGCGACACACGGCCGAGGCCGAGGCCGAGGCCGACGATCACGACGAACATGCCGAAGAGGAGCACGCGCACGACGAAGCCGGCGGGGAACACGGGAATGACGAAACGGGGCACAGCGATTTCCACGGAGCCTATACGTTCGTCTGCAACGATCCGCAGGCGCTCGACAGTTTCGATTTCGCCTGGTTCGACAGCTTCCCGAAATCGCGGAGAATTGTCGTTCAGATCATCGCCGAAACGGGAGCCCATGCCTTCGAGGCCACCCCGCAAGCCCGGAAGATCGATCTCGCCGGATATTTCTGAACCTCGATCGCGGCCCGATCGCCGTTTCCATCGAAAGCGGGATGGCGTATATCTGCATGCTACAGGTTGGCTGCCGGGTGACGGGAACGGATCGAGCCGCGAGTGACGGAAAGAATGGTGGCCGCAACGGGAGACGGGAACGGGCGTATGCAGCCCCCGGTTGGCAAAGCGACGGTGTTTCGCCGGATTTTCCGGGCGGGTGCGGTCTCGTTCCTTTTCTCGCTTGCCTGCAGCGGCCTGGCGGTAGCGCAGACCGTCGACGGACTGGCGCGTGTTGGCGATGACGGGCGGATCTCCGTCTCCGGCCATACATTCCGTCTGTACGGGATCGACCTTGCGAGGCTCGGGCGGGATTGCCGGACGACGCGACGGCCGGTGCGCTGCGCCGACAAGTCAGTGCTGGTGCTTCGCGACATCGTCGACGGCTTCGTCCATTGCCACCCGGCGGGCGGCGACGAAGCCCTTTGCACCATTGCCGGCAAGCGCATGTTCGATGAGCGCATCGACATCGCCGAACGGCTCCTGATCGAGGGCTTTGCCTTCGCCGGCGAGAACGCCCCCGCCCGCTACCGCCGCCTTGAAAGAGTCGCCCGCTCCCGTGAAAACGGTGTCTGGGGCGACGATTTCATCGACATCCGCTGAGCCAGCCGGGGCTTCAGCCCTTGACCGCTCCGGCCGTGAGACCCTGTACCAGATAGCGCTGGATCAGGGCGAAGAAGATGCAGGCGGGGACAAGAGCGAGGACACCGGCGGCCATCATCTGGCCCCAGTCGACCGAGAACTTGCCGATGAAGGTGAGCAGGCCGACGGGGAAGGTCATCTTTTCCTCGCTGTTGATGAGCATCAGCGAGAACAGCAGTTCCGACCAGGCGGCGGTGAAGACGAAACCGAGCGTGGCCGCCATGCCCGGCAGGGTCAGCGGGAAGATCACCTTGCGCAGCGCCGCAAACCGGGTGCAACCGTCGATCATGGCGCTTTCCTCCAGCTCCTTGGGAATGCCCTCGAAGAAGGACTGCATGAGGAAGGTGGCAAACGGCACGTTGAAGGCCGTGTAAGTGATGACGAGCCCCCAGAGGCTGTCGGTGAGGCCGAGCGGCGTCATCAGCCGGTAGATCGGCGCGATCAGCATGACGATGGGAAACATCTGGGTAAGCAGCATCAGCCCGACGATGAGCGCCTTGCCCCTGAAGCGAAAGCGCGAAAAGGCGTAGCCCGCGAGCGATGCGAGGATCGTCACGAAAAAGGCCGTCCCGCCGGCGACGATAATCGAGTTGCGAAAGAACGCCGGGAAGTCGCTCGCCGTCAGCACCCTGGTGAAGCTGTCGAAATTCATCGCCGACGGCCAGAGCCGCACGCCCTCCGAATAGAGCAGCGCTTCGGGTGTGACCGCGATCTTCACGAGCCAGTAGAGCGGGAAGAGGGCGAAGAGGACATAGGCGAGCAACCCCAGTCGATGGCCGATCGTGCACATGGATCAGACCTCCCTCATGTCGTCGAGCGCAAATTCTTGCGCATGTGGAAAAGAATGGCCGTGTAGATGAACAGGAGGCCGAGCAGGACACAGGCGATCGCCGAAGCGTAGCCGAAATCGAGCCCCTTGTAGGCGGTGGTGAAGATCAGCGATGGCAGGATCTGCGTCGTGTTGGCCGGGCCGCCATTGGTCATGACGACGATCAGATCGGCGAAATTGCTGATCCAGATGGTGCGAAGAAGAACGGTGATCGCGATCATCGGTGCGAGATAGGGCAGCGTGACATGCCGGAACTGCTGGAAAGCGGTGGCTCCGTCGATCGACGCCGCCTCGTACATCTCGTCGGGGATCGCCTGCAACGCCGCGAGCAGGGTGATGGCGAAGAACGGGATGCCGAACCAGACATTGGCGATGATCGGCCCCCACATGGCGAGATCCGGATCGCCCAGGATCGAATAGGGCTCACTCATGATGCCGAGTGCGAAAAGCCAGTGCGGCAGCGGTCCGATCACCGGATTGAAGAGCCAGGCCCAGGTCAGGCCGGAAAGAAAGGTCGGCACCGCCCAGGGCAGGAAGACCAGTGCCTGCACCAGCCGCTTGCCGGCGAAATCGCGGTTGAGCAGGAGGGCGAGACCGAGACCGAAGCCGAATTGCAGGACCACGCTCGCCACCGTCCACCAGGCGGTGTTGCGCAAGGCGCGGTAGAATACCTTGTCGGTGGTCAGCAGCTTCTCGAAGTGATCGAGGCCGATCCAGCCCTTCGAGAAGGGCTTGAGGATCTGCACGTCCTGAAAGGCATAAGTGATGCCGACGATCAGCGGCAGCACCATCACCAGCACGATCAGAACGAGTGCCGGCGACAGGTAGCACCATGGTTCGAGCAGGAGGGACAGCCGCCCCCCGCGAGGGGGAGCGGGCTTGTCGGACGCAGCCATTATTGCTGGGCTTTCCACTTGCTGTAGGCATCGGTGAAGTCACCGGCCCATTCGGCCGCGACATCCTCCGGCGTGCGCTGACCGAGAAGCAGTTCCTGCCCGGTCTGGATCGAGGTGACATCGGCGAAATAGGCGAATTCCTCGAGATAGGTCGGCATCGAGGTCGGCTGCCAGCGATCGTCATTGAGCTCGGTGAACCAGCCCTCGAACTGCGGCGTGCGGAAATGGGGATCCTGCTCGGCACCCAGATGGATCGGAATGACACCAACGAACTTCGCCCATTCGAGATTCATCTCGCGCGACGAAAGATGGCTCACCAGCTTCCAGGCCTCATCCTTGTGCGCGGTCGCCTCGAAGATCGACCAGCCGGCATAGCCGATGGTCGGAAACGACTTGCCGTCCGGGCCGAGCGGCATCGGCGCGACGGCGAAATCCTCCTCGTTCATGCGTTCGGCGACGGCGATGAGTGCGTCGGGATCCTGATCGAGCATCGCGCATGTGCCGGAATAGAAGCCGGCGACGATCTCGTTGAAGCCCCAGTTGACGCTGTCACGCGGGACATTGCCGTTCTGGTACATGTCCTGAATGAACTTCAGGCCCTCGACAGCCTTCGGATCGTCGAGCGTCGACTTGCCGTCCTCGGTGAAGAACTCGTTGCTGCCCAGATAGTTGAGCATCCACATGATATAGCCGTTGGTCGCACCCGGACCGCCGCGCAGGCAGTAACCGGTCTTGCCCGGCAGTTCGGAGATCTTCGCCGAATAATCCATGAAGTCCTGCATGGTTTCGGGCGGACCGTCGAGGCCGGCTTCGGCAAAGAGCTTCTTGTTCCAGAACATTGCCCGAAGATAGAAACCGTAGGGGATCATGTGGGTTTCGCCGGCGATTACGCTGCCGAAATCCCTGGCTGCCTGGGTGAGCTCTTCCGTCTCGGGCCACTCCGCCATCATCGGTGCGAGATCGACGAGTGCGTCATTGTTGGCGTAGAGGGCCATCCAGCGGTCGGGCATCTCCACCACATCGGGAATCTGCCCACCCTGCACCATTGTCGCGAGCTTCTCGAACGCCTGGCCCCAGGGCAGCGAGGTCACCTCGACCTTGATGTCGGGATTGGCTTCCTCGAAGCTTGCGATCATGCTTTCCAGATGCTCGGTGCGCGCCGGGCTGGTGATGACCTCGACGAGTTGCAGCGTCGTCTCGGCCATCGCCTGCGGCGGCATGGCGACCGCTGCCAGCAATGCCGTTGTCGAAAGCAGTTTCTTCATCATGGGCTCCCTTGAATGTTGGTGTTCACGGTGGCGAATGCCCGGTCGAGATCCGCCATCAGGTCATCGGGCTCCTCGAGCCCTACATGCAGGCGCACCAGCTGTTGTGGCACGCCGAAATCAACCAGTGAATTATGCTCGCCGGCCTGCCTGAGACCGACGGCCATGGGAAAGCACAGGCTCTCATGCCCGCCCCAGCTCACGCCGAGACGAAAAAGATCGAGCGCATCGCAAAAACGCACCGGATCGACACCGTCGCGAAGCTCGATACTGAACAGCCCGGCCCTGCCGGACAATCCGCCCGGCCGGTTGGAAATCTCGGGCAGATGTACCCGTTCCACCTCCTCGCGCGCCTGCAACCATCCGGCGACGCGGGTCACGCTCTCATCGTGACGACGCAGGCGAAGGGTCAGTGTGCGCAGGCCGCGCAGCAGCAGCCACGCCTCGAACGGCGCGAGCTTGCCACCGAGAAAGGGGTAGGTGAGCGTGTTGATCCGGTCGATCCGCTCACGCGCGCCGATGGCAACGCCGGCAACCGTATCGCTGTGACCGGAAACGTATTTGGATGCGGAATGGACGACGATGTCGACACCGAGAGCGAGCGGTCGCTGAAAGACCGGCGTCGCCCAGCTGTTGTCGATGATCGAGACCGCCCCCGCCTCTCGCGCCAGCCGTGCCTGTTCGGCGATGTCGTGGGTCTCGAAGACCACACTGGTAGGGCTTTCCAGATAGAGCAGGGCGGCGCCGTCGAGTGCCTTGCGCATCGCATCGAGGTCGCGTCCGTCGACGAAACTCGTCTCGATACCGAGCCTCGGCAGCAGGCGGCGCATGAACCTGTAGGTGTCGGGATAGACATGGCGGACGCAGACGATGCGGTCACCACTCTGCGCGAAGGCGAGGATGCTCGCGGAAATGGCCGCCATGCCCGAGGCGAAGCCGCGCGCGGCCTCCCCGCCCTCGAGCATTGCCATCTTCTGTTCGAAGACGCGCACGGTGGGATTGTTGCCGCGGCTGTATACAGGCCGGTCGTTCTCGCCGGCGAATGTCGCCGCCATCTGCGCCACATCGTCGAAGGTGAACAGCGATGACTGGTGGATCGGCGGCACCACCGGGCCGCTTGCCAGATCGTCCTGCACCAGAAGGGTCGCGATATCGCGCTGTCCGGTCATGTAGCCGCCTTGAGATCTTCCTCGACCACGTCGAGGATCGCGTTGATATGCAGTCGCGCGGCATCCGGATCGCGGTCGCGGATCGCCTCGAACAGGTGCCGGTGAAAGGGAAAGGACCGCTCGGCGAATCCCGGCTGATCGAGCGGATTGGTGAAGAAGGTCTGGAATATGTCGTTGAGCGAACCGATGAGCTGCACGAACAGCGGGTTTCCCGCCGCCTCGTAGATCGCCTTGTGGAACTGCACGTCGAGCCTGCCCGACCCTGTGCCGACCCGATCGTGATGATCTTCCATCGCGAGCAGAAGCTCCTCGATCCGCCCGAGCTGCTCGCCGCTGGCGCGAAGGGCGGCAAGGGTCACGGCCTCGCTTTCGAGCCCGCGCCGTACTTCGAGACCGTTGAGCAACTCTGTCTGGCGCAACGACAGGCTGACCTGCAGATGCACCGTGTCCTCATCCAGCGCGCGCATGAGATAGGTGCCGGAACCGGCACGGCGCTGGACGATCCCCATGCCCTCGAGCTTGCGAAGCGCCTCGCGCACGGTAGACCGGCCGACTTCGAGCCGCCGCATGAGATCGCGCTCGGCCGGCAACCGGTCGTCCACACGAAGCCCCTCGCGAATGATGAACCCGCGAATGGCCTCCACCGCCGCCGTCGTCGAACTCAGTGAACGCACGGGGGAAAGGCGAATGATGACGTCTCCCTGAATTGGTCCGACCATGTGACCAATCCACCGACGATCTGTCAAGAGCGGCAGATCGACAAAGCGGCTTTTCGTGTCGGCACTTGCGCCACCCGGTCCGTCGCCGTAACCCGGTGACGGACCATCATCAGACACAACCGCCGGTTTTGATGGTCGAACAGCCAGACGGAGCGACCATGCCCCTTCAGTCCGCCCCCTTCCCGCTCCTGCCCGCCCGCGCGCCGACCCTGCATTTCATCGGCGTGACGACGGGCGGTTCCTCGATCATGCAGGTCTTCCCGAAGTGGGCCGCACGTCTCGGCCTCGTTGATGCGGTCATCAACGGCATCGACTTCGTTCCGAACGACAGGCCCGAACGCTATCGCGAGGCGGTTCGCTTCATCAAGGACGATCCGCTTTCGCGCGGCGCCCTCGTGACGACCCACAAACTCGACCTCTTCGCCGCCGCCCGCGACCTGTTCGACGAAATCGGCCCGCACGCCTCGGCACTGGCGGAGACGAGCTGTCTTTCGAAACGCGACGGCAAACTGGTCTGCGAGGCCATGGACCCCCTGACAGCGGGGCTGGCCATCGACGGTTTCCTGCCAAAAGGCCATTTCGCCGAAAGGCCGGCCGATCTCTTCATCATGGGCGCCGGCGGCTCGGCAATCGCCATCAGCTGGCATCTCATGCAGAAATCGCGCGGCGATGACCGCCCGGCGAGGATCATCATCGCCGATCCCGACGCCGACCGGCTGCGCCACATCCGCTCCATCCATCCGGGCATGCGGCCGGATCCGGCCATGGCCTACCGGCGCATCGGCTCATCCGTCGAAAACGACCGGATACTCGGCCAGCTCCGGCCGGGAAGCCTCGTGGTCAATGCCACCGGGCTCGGCAAGGACCGACCCGGCTCGCCACTCACCGACGCCGCCATGTTCCCCGAACGCGCCATCGTCTTCGAGCTCAATTACCGTGGCGATCTCGTCTTTCTCGAGCAGGCCCATGCACAGGCCGAAGCGCGCGCGCTTGCCATCCATGACGGCTGGACCTATTTCATCCATGGTTGGACGCGGGTGATCGCCGAGGTGTTCGACATCGACATTCCGACATCCGGTCCGCTTTTCGATGAACTCTCGCGCATCGCCGCACAGGCCGGCGGCCGTCACGACTGACCCGAAAGCCCCCTTCGCCCGACGGGAGCGAAGGGGGTTCCATCAACCACAAATGGCGAAGAATATCAGCGGTAGGGATAGCCTGCCGCTTCCTGGACCTTGGTATAGTCCTTGTAGATCTGCACGACCCGCGCCGCGCGCTCGCTGGTCTGGGCGATCTCGTCCCAGAACTCCTCGGCATCCTTGACCACCTGCGCCCATTCGTCGGCGGGAATCGAGGTCAGTTCCATCTTCTCGCCGGTGACGCGAAGCTGCGCCTCGCCGCCCCAGTACCAGACCTGCCGGTAATAATGCGACTGGTCGGCGGTGGAGAGGAAGAGCTGCTGGAGATGCGGCGGCACCTTCGCCCAGCTCTCGGAATTGGCGAAGTAGGAGCCGCACCAGGCGCCGCAGATATTGTTGGTGAGTGCATAGGAGCAGACATCCGCCCAGCCGACTTCGTAGGCCTCGGTGAAACCGCACCAGGCAACACCGTCGAGCTCGCCGGTCTGGATCGACACCTCGACATCGTCCCAGGGAACGGTGACCGGGATGAGGCCATAGCGCGAGAGGAAGCGGCCGGCGGTGGGTACGCCGAAGACGCGCTTGCCGTTCATGTCGGCAAGCGACTTGATCGGCTCGCGGGTGAAGACGTGCAAGGGATCCCACGCACCGGCGCAGAGCCACTCGACCCCGTCGATCTCGTCATAGGCCTCCTTCCAGATCTGGTTGAGGCCATAGCGTTCGAACATCACCGGCAGATCGAGGCTGAAACGGCAGGAGAACGGGAAATAGCCGCCGAACACGCCGACATCGGCAGGTGACGCCATGGTCGCGTCGTCCGACTGCACGGCGTCGATGGTGCCGTTCTGCAGCGCGCGGAAGAGTTCGGCGGTAGGCACCAGCTGATCGGCATAATACAGCTCGATTTCCATCTCGCCATTGGCCGCCTTGTTGAACGCGTCGATATGAGGCTTGATCACATGCGCGCCGAGCGGAGCGCCCGAATAGGTCTGCAGCCGCCACCTGATCGGCGACTGGGCGCGGACGATGGCGGGTGCAGCGATGACCGAGCTTGCCGCGGCGGCCGTGCCCACACCGGCATTGCGCAGGAACGAACGGCGATTGTTGGCAGCACCACCCGGCACCGCTCCCTTGTCCTCATGGTCTGACATGGCTCGCTTTCTCCTTTGCTTTCATTTTCATCCGGTCACCCTACCTGCCGGAGACGGTCTGCGGAAGCCAGAGCGCCAGCTGCGGGAAGAGCATGACCAGAACGATGGTCAACAGCATCATGACGACGAATGGCCAGATCGAACGGTAGATGTCGACAAGCCCGATTTCCTTCGGCGCGAGTGCGCGCATGAGGAAGAGATTGTAGCCGAAGGG
>JAGREZ010000074.1:0-1294 GCA_020446285.1 Geminicoccaceae bacterium | reverse complement strand
GGTGCGACGATCACCAGCATGGCGGTATCGTCGAGAAACATGCCCATGATGATGAAGGAAAGCTGCATCATGATGAGCGCCTGCCACGGCGTCAGTTCCCAGCTCGTGATGAACAGCGATTCGATTGCACGCACGGCACCGATGCCGTCGAACACGGCGCCGAATGCAAGTGCGGCGAGGATCAGCCAGAGGAACATGCAGGAAATGCCGAGCGTCTTGCGCGCGGTCTCATGCAGCAGACGCAGGGAGAGCCGCCCCTTGACGAGGGCTGCAAGCGTCGCCGAGGTGGCACCGACGGCCGAACTCTCGACGAGGCTTGTATAGCCCATGACGAAAAGCCCGGTCATGAAGAAGAAGATGAGAAAGGGAATGATGCCCGCGCGCAGGAGCTTGAGCTTTTCGGCAAGCGGCATCGCCAGCTCGTCCTCGCCGACCTGCGGCGCGAGCGATGGATTCAGCTTCGCGCGGGTCATGATGTAGATGGTGAAGAGCGCGGCCATCAGCAGGCCCGGAATGACGCCCGCAAGCCAGAGCTGGCTCACCGGCTGCCTTGCGATCATGCCGTAGAGCACCAGCACCACACTCGGCGGAACGAGAATGCCGAGCGACGAACCGCCCTGCACGACACCGGTGATCAGCACCTTGTCATAGCCGCGCCGCAGCATTTCCGGGAGCGCAATGGTCGCCCCGATGGCCATGCCGGCGACCGACAGGCCGTTCATCGCCGAGATGATCACCATGAGGAAGATGGTGCCCACCGCCAGCCCGCCGCTCACCCGGCCGAACCATACATGCAGCATCTTGTAGAGGTCTTCGGCGATACCCGATTCCGAAAGGATGTAGCCCATGTAGATGAACAGGGGCAGGGTCAGCATCGGGAACCAGTTGAAGAGCTTGAACACCGCATTGAACGGCATCTCGATCGCGCCTTGCCCGTAGAGCAGGAGGGCGGCACCGGCGGCGACGAAACCGATGGCGGCGAAGACGCGCTGGCCGGTGAGCAGCATGAGCATCATCGTGGCGAACATGGTGATCGCGATCATCTCGTAGCTCATGAGACGCGTGCTCCCCGCAGGACGGCCAGATGCTTGAGAATGAGCGAGACCGTCTGCAGGATCATCAGGAAGATGCAGGCCACCATCAGCACCTTGATGGGAATCATCGACGGATTCCACATCGAGAAGCGTTTCTCGTTCGTCGCAATGGCGTATTCGAGACTGGATATCGAGCCGATGAAGAGAACCACCAGATAGAACAGCAGGCAAAAGACGGTGACGAGATCGAGCCGCGCCTT
>JAGREZ010000536.1 GCA_020446285.1 Geminicoccaceae bacterium | reverse complement strand
AGAAGACCTTCGATGCCATCGACGCGGAGTTCCGCGCCTTTGCCGAAAAGCTCGAAGGCATCGAGAGCATCACCAGCATTCCGCTCTCCGCGCTCAAGGGCGACAATATCATCGAGCGCAGCCACCAGACCGACTGGTATCACGGCCCCACGCTCATCGCCTATCTCGAGACCGTCGAGGTCGCCGACGAACTCACCGGCCAGCCCTTCCGCATGCCGGTGCAGTGGGTCAACCGCCCCAATCTCGACTTCCGCGGCTTTTCCGGGCAGATCGCCGGCGGCACGATCAGGCCCGGCGACCGCGTCAAGGCCCTGCCTTCGGCACGCGAAAGCTCGGTGAAGTCCATCCATACCATGGATGGCGATCTCGACGAGGCCATCGCCGGCCAGTCGGTCACCATCACGCTGAATGACGAGATCGACATCTCCCGCGGCGACGTGCTCTGTGCGGCCCGCTCACCCGCCCCCGTCGCCGACCAGTTCCGCGCCACCATCCTCTGGATGAGCCAGAACGAGCTGCTTCCCGGCCGCACCTATCTCATGAAGATCGGCACGGTCACAGCGCAGGCCACCGTCGCCGCCCCGCGTCATGCCATCGACGTCAACACCATGGAGCACATGGCCGCACAGACGCTCGCACTCAACGAGATCGGCGTCTGCAACCTCCATCTCGACCGCAACATCGCCTTCGACGCCTACAAGGAAAACCGCGACATGGGCGGTTTCATCCTGATCGACAGGATGACCAACGATACCGTCGGCGCCGGCATGATCGAATTCGCCCTGCGTCGCTCGGCCAACATCCACATGCAGGCGCTGGATGTGAACAAGACCGCGCGCGCCGAACAGAAGGGCCAGAAAGGGGCCGTCCTCTGGTTCACCGGACTTTCCGGTGCGGGCAAGTCCACCATCGCCAACATTCTCGAAAAGCGCCTGTTCGCGCAGGGCCGCCACACCTACCTGCTCGACGGCGACAATGTCCGCCNNTCCGCCACGGCCTCAACCAGGATCTCGGCTTCACCGACGCCGACCGGGTGGAAAACATCCGCCGCGTCTCCGAAGTCGCCAAGCTCATGGTCGACGCCGGGCTGATCACCCTTGTCTCCTTCATCTCCCCCTTCCGCTCCGAACGCCGCTTCGCCCGCGACCTGATGGAAGACGGCGAATTTGTCGAAATCCACGTCGACACCCCGCTCACCGTCGCCGAAGACCGCGACGTCAAGGGCCTCTACAAGAAGGCACGCAAGGGCGAGATCAAGAACTTCACCGGCATCGACAGCCCCTACGAACCACCCGAATCCCCCGAACTCCGCCTCGACACAACCAGCATGACCGCCGACCAGGCCGCCGAAGCCATCCTCGAATGGCTGAAAGCAAAAGGCTATCTGGCGTCGTAGGAGGGAAGAACAGCCTGGAAAGGCATGATATCCTCAAATACGGAGAAATTGGGTGCTATAACAACCCTCCAGGACTTCGACCGTCAAGATTTCCTTTTTGATGGTTGAGATGGCATGAAAGGTGCACAGCGAGACCGGGCGCAATCGTGCCGGGAGGGTGGGATGCGGATTTGTGAGGGTGGGCTCGATGACGGGCGGGTGCTGGATCTGTTGCGCCTGCATCTGGCCGGCATGCACGAGAATTCGCCGCCTGAAAACGTGTTCGCGCTCGATCTTTCGGGGCTCGGGGCGGAGGATGTCGCCTTCTTCACCGTCTGGCGGGGCGATACGCTGCTAGGCATGGGCGCGCTCAGGGAACTCGATGCGGCGACGGGCGAGATCAAGTCGATGCGCACCCATCCGGCGCATCTGGGCAAGGGCGTTGCAAACCGTCTCCTCGACCATCTGCTCGGGCTCGCGAGAGCGCGCGGCTACCGGCGCGTGAGTCTCGAGACCGGGCATGGCCCCGCCTTCGAACCGGCACTCTCGCTCTACCGCAGGAACGGCTTCACAGAGGGACCGCCCTTCGCCGGCTACCGGCCCAATGTGTTCAGCCGGTTCTTTCACCTCGACCTTTGAGCTTGACGGCGTGCCGAGCCAGCGCGCACGTCTCGGTACCTGTTTAGCCAGCGTCGGCGAAGGCGACATTCCCTGCCATGGCGTTTTCGACATGGTCGATGAAGTTTTGCGATGTCTGGGTGCAAGTCGCGGCGATGGAGGCGAGGATCTCCCAGGTTCTTGCACCGCGTTCGGTCTTGTTGCCGCAGCCGATCCAGCGCCGCCGTTTGATCATGGCTCTCTGACACGCGATGAAATGATAACCCCTCTGGCCGTGTGGACGTCGCATTGAAACCTTCCGAAACGTGGTCGCCTTGGCCGGTCCGCGGACGCGACAGCGGATCTTGTCTTCTGTTCGCACCGGAATGGCAATTTGCGGAATACGTTTCGCACGCCGGTAATGGTCTTTGCGCCTTGGAAACGGAGATCGAAGTCGATCGACTCCATCAACTGTCGTTCCGAGCGGATCGTGTAGAGCGCCTGCAGCAGCAAGGCGCGCAGCAGTTTCTCAGGTGCGATCGACGGCCGGCCGACCGGCGCGTACGCCGCATCGAACTACCTCGACATCGTC
Source organism: Geminicoccaceae bacterium (assembly GCA_020446285.1). Lineage (GTDB taxonomy): Bacteria > Pseudomonadota > Alphaproteobacteria > Geminicoccales > Geminicoccaceae > JAGREO01. The sequence goes on along the minus strand of JAGREZ010000536.1, from coordinate 19 downwards.
GCCATGCAGCCGTTCGGCT
>JAGREZ010000535.1 GCA_020446285.1 Geminicoccaceae bacterium | reverse complement strand
CGCGCACGGGTGATTTCTGCAGGACGATGCAATGCTCGCTCGAACGGCGGGTGCGGTAGCCCATGCCGATGCGCTGCTTGTGCCAGGTGACGAGATCGACGGTATTCAGTGCCGTGCCCGAGAGCCACGGACCGGTGATACCCGTGCACAGGTGAAACTTGTCGATCCACAGGAACAGGTGCCCGGATGGCATGAGTGCCCGGTCGATGGCTTCGATGAAGGCGCGTATGGTTGCCTCGTCCATCTGCGGCAGGATCGCCCGATCCTTCTGCCGCGCGCCTTCATTGCCGTATTTCTGCTTGTCCATGACGCCGCGATATTGCGGGTCGAAGAAACAGACGGGGTAGCTGGCGGGTGCGAGTGCGGCGAGAAATGCGAGCCCGTCGGCGCGGTTGCGCCCGTCCATGACGAAGCCCTCCGGGACGGCCGTTTCGGGCTGGACGAGCCGGCGTTCCTTGCTGAATACCGATTTCCGTTCATGCGCCGCGCGCTCGTCCGTTGCCATCACCCGTCCCCGCCGTTTCCTGTTCCGGCAGGAACCTAGCAGTATGTTGAAGAAATGCCGATGGCCGCGATGCGCGTGGAAATGACCGGCCGTGTCTGCTGATGGCCGGATGGCCGGGCGTGTTTTTTTCCGAATGGCGGGAAGTTGCGGTCGCCCGCGTTGAACGGCCGCCATTCACGCCTATCTGCAAGGCGGAATATCACCTGTCAGGACGAGGGGACCCATGGGCACGACAACCACCGAACTCTATATCGACGGCAAATGGAAGCCGGCTCTGGCCGGAGGCATGATCGACATCATCGATCCGGCGACCGAGGAACTCGTGACCCGTGCGGCGCAGGCCGATCGCGACGATGTCAATGCCGCCATCGATGCCGCGCACAAGGCTTTCCTGAGCTGGCGCAAGGTCGCTCCGTGGGAACGTTCGAAGGTCCTGCGCAAGGCCGCCCAGCTCGTCGCCGAGCGCTCCGATGTCATTGCCCGCCAGCTGACGCTGGAGACCGGCAAGCCGCTCGGTCAGGCCAAGGGCGAGCTGGCGTCCACGGTCGAGCTGATCGACTGGTTCGCCGACGAGGCGCGCCGCATCTTCGGCCAGACGCTTTCCGGTCGCAGCAGCAACAACCGCTTCATGACGGTCTATGAGCCGGTCGGCGTCGTCGCCGGCTTCACCGCGTGGAATTTCCCGGTCGTCCTGCAGGCGCGCAAGATCGCTCCGGCCCTGGCTTCGGGCTGCACCATCGTCACCCGTCCGGCGGAAGAGGGAACGGGTGCGGTCGTCGAGCTCATCAAGTGCTTCATCGACGCCGGCGCGCCGGCCGGCACGATCAATCTCGTCACCGGCAAGCCCGAGGTCATTTCCGAGACCTGCATGGACAGCGAGCTGGTGCGCAAGGTGACCTTCACCGGCTCCATTCCGGTCGGGCAGCATCTCATGCGTCGCGCCGCCGATACGGTCAAGCGCATGTCGATGGAGCTTGGCGGCCACGGGCCGGTCATCATCCACGAGGATGTCGACCCGGTGAAGGTGGCGAGGACGGCTGCCATGGGCAAGTCGCGCAACAATGGTCAGGTCTGCGTATCGCCGACACGTTTTTATGTGCACAAGAAGCACGAGAAGGTGTTTACCGAGGAATTCGCGGGTGCGCTCGCGAAGATGAAGATCGGTCACGGGCTCGAGCCCGACACCGAGATCGGTCCGCTGATCAACAGGAAGCGTCTCGACTTCATCGAGCAGTTCGTCGAGCAGACCCGCGAGGAGGGTGCGAACGTCGTCACCGGCGGCAAGCGCCCGGCGGACAGGAACAAGGGCTTTTTCTATGAGCCCACCGTGTTCAACGGCGTTACCGACGACATGCGGGTCATGAATGACGAGCCGTTCGGCCCGATCGCGCCGGTGACCACGTTCGAGGATTTCGACGAGGTGATCACGCGCGCCAACAGTCTCTCCTACGGCCTCGCCGGCTATGTCTTCACCAACAGTCAGGATCTGGCGATGCGGACCATGGAAGAGCTCCGCACCGGTATCGTCGGCGTCAACAATTTCGTCGCGGCGACCGCCGAGATGCCGTTCGGCGGCGTGAATCATTCGGGCTTCGG
>JAGREZ010000534.1:3144-5036 GCA_020446285.1 Geminicoccaceae bacterium | reverse complement strand
GTCCTGCAGAAATCACCCGTGCGCGCCAAGGGAATCTGGCACATCCACAACATCCCCGACATGTGGAGCGAAAAACCGCCGAGCCGCTCCGGCCACACCAAACCCGTCGAGCTGCAAAAGGCGCTGATCGAGGCCGTGACCCATCCGGGCGATACGGTTCTCGATCCCGCCGCCGGCGACTATACGGTGCTCGAGGCGGCAAGACGGGCACAACGCCGTTTCCTGGGTTGCGACATCCGCGACGACGATCTCTTGACGTCACGGCCGGCCGGCGTCGCCGGTGCCCGCGCGGCCCGGACGTGATCGCCGCGATTGCCGGCACAATAATACCGAGATGGGAAATGTCTCTCTTTAAGAGACAAATTTTCGAATATTCAGTGGAAAATACAACTAATAATTGAAATTCTTCCCTGTCATCTATATATAGTCTTCGGAGAATCAGACTTACGGCACAGAGACCTGTCGATGATGATGCTATCCGGTGAACATGGCGTAAAATTCTGGCGCCGACATCTCTGGAAACTTTCCATCATGGCCGGCATCGCATTCTATATTGCCGCCATTATTGCCGTATTTTTCGAAAGCGACTTCCAGACGGCCTTGCTTGATCATCTCGCCGTCCGCGGCATCGCCTGCGCACTGGCCGCCATGGCCATGCTCGCGGCGATCCTCGCGTTCCGGCCCCAAAGGAAGCTGCCCTGGATCATGTCGCTGATCCTGATCGCGAGCTACACGCTTCGCCCCATCACCATGCACAGCGGACATATCCTCATCTGGGGCGGCTGGCTGATCTTCTTCATGATCGCCCTGCAGGCCTTCGCCTCGGTCGCCACGCTGGCGGCGATCATCCACCTGCGCAGAACGAGGCGCATGACCGACACGCGGATCGAGATCGCGATCATCCTGATCTCCTACAGCGCCGTCGTCATCCCGTTCGTCGCGGTGCCCGGATGGCTCGCATTCGATCTCCTGCCCGTCGCCCTCGCACTCGGCGTCGTCGCACCGGCCGGTTTCGTTCTCGTGACGGCATTCGTCGCCCGGCTGATCTTCATCGACATCCTTCGCGGCCGCGCCTTCCAGCTCATCATGGCCGGCTGGATCATCACCATTCTCGGCGATGTCATCGCCCACAATGTCTTCGAGCTTTCGGGCTGGGCCTTCGGTGCCGCGGCCTTCGACGTCTATCCGCTGACATCCTTTCTCTGGGTCGCCGCCTGCCTGCATCCGGGCATGCACGAGGTTTCCAGACCCGCGACCGAGGTACGCGGCGACTGGTCGGCGATCCGCTCGTTCGCCATCGTCACCGCCGCCGCCCTGCCGCTCGTGGTCGGCGTCTACGCGACCCATACCTCCGATCTCGAACGCATGGTCGTCGCCGTTCTCGGCAGCACCATCATCGTCATGCTCTTCATCCGCGCACGGATCGCCGTCGACGCCTATGCCGCCTCCGAACGCAACCTCCTCGAACTCTCGCAGACCGATCCGCTCACCCATCTGCTCAACCGCCGGGGCCTCGTCAGCCGCGCCATCGACGAACACCGGCCGCTCGGCGTCGCCTATGTCGATATCGACGGCTTCAAGCTGCTCAATGACGTTCACGGCCACGACTATGGCGACCGCCTCCTGCTCGAAGCCGCCGGAAGGCTTGCCGATATCGGCGCCGGCGGGCTCGCGGCCGCGCGTATCGGCGGCGACGAGTTCGCGCTGCTGTTCGCCAATGACGACGTACAATCCGCCGACATAACCCGCGTGGCCATCGAACAGGCGTTTCGAAGGGAATTCCACCTTGGCCAGGCGCCCGTGCGGGTAACCGCCAGCGCCGGCATCGCCGTCGAGGACGAGGCAGGCGTCATCGCACGGGTAACCGGAAACTCCTTCGAATCCGGCCGCAG
>JAGREZ010000534.1:0-2997 GCA_020446285.1 Geminicoccaceae bacterium | reverse complement strand
GACAGCAGCCTCTGGCTGGACTACCAGGCCATCGTCGACATCGAGAGCGGGCGCATCGCCGGCGCGGAGGCTCTCGCCCGCATGCACTCACCGGGCCTCGGCATGGTCTCGCCGGTGGAGTTCATCCCGCTTGCCGAACGGCATGGCCACATCTCCCGGCTGGGCGACTGGGTCTTTCGCACCGTGCTCGAACATGTCGAAACCTCGATCGATCGCATGCCGGCGGAGTTCACCGTCTCCGCCAATCTCTCGCCGCTCCAGCTGAGCTCGGATGATTTTCTCGAGGTGATCCTCGAGACAGCGTACGAGCGGCCGAAAGCCGCCTCGCGGATCCGGATCGAAGTCACCGAATCGGCCTTCGTCGACGATACCAGCCTCGCCCGTCTGGCAAGGATCAAGAAGGCCGGCTATTCGATCGCCATCGACGATTTCGGCAGCGAATACGCATCGCTGCAATATCTCGCACGCCTCGAGGTCGATGTCCTCAAGCTCGACCAGTCCTTCACCCGACGCATCGCCACCGAGACATCATCGAGGCTCATCGTCCAGCATGTCATCGACCTTGCCTCGCAGATGGGCATCATCGTCATCACCGAAGGCATCGAAACCGAGGCGGAACGCGAGATCCTCGCCTCCATGGGCTGCCATTTCGGCCAGGGCTATCTCTGGGATCGCCCGGCGCCGGGTCTCGAACGCATCATCGGGATGTCGATGTCCGGCAACCGGACCCCGGACACCGCGAGGACACGCCGGAGCGCCTGAACGAGCACCAGCGTGTTGACAAGGCCCTACCGCACGACATTGCGGGCATTGCGGATCTCGCGGGCGCGGAAGGCGCGCTCGATGGTCTCCTCGCGATCATCCGCCACGAAGGCGGTCGTCGCAGCCGACACACCCTGACCGCTCAGCGCATCCTCACGCACCACGATCGCGACGGCCCCCTGATCCTCCAGCGCCGGCAATGACGGCCTGTCGACCACATTGCGCAGGCGCGGGCCGTACAATCCCAGCCCGACGAGCCGATGGCGCGGCCGCGCGGGTTCGCGGACCACATGCAGTGCTGCAATCTGCTCGATGTCCGCGAGCGGGAACGCGCCGGCGGGATCCAGCTCACTCGCCCGGCCGTGGAAGATGCCGGCGATCTCCGGCTCGCCGCGCAGGGCATGCGCGAGGGCGAGACCGTTCAGGGCATCGAGTGAATTCCGGTCCACACGCAGCACGCTCCGCAGCTTGTCCATCCCCGATTGCAACATGCCCCGGTCGATCTCGGCGCGGCCATCGCGCGCCATCGCGGCAAGCGCCGGACGATCGACGGAGGGCGGTCGGGGATCGTTCGAGAACAGCCCGCAACCGGACAATGCAAGGACGGTCAGGGCGAGAAACGCGCCGCCCGGATTGAGCTTCATGGGGTTCCGTTCCTTCTCGCGGCGCATGCCACGCCTTTTCTTTTCGAACACCCGTTCTTGTGCCCGATCGGACCTTCCCCGTTACACCCGTCGATACCGATACCCGTCCGCGAGTACGGCGATTTCCCGCCAGCGGTTAACCAGCACCGGCGATTCCATGGTCAATTTCCCGTCTGGCGACGAGCTTTTCCCGTTCGGATGGAACCGTCTGAACGGGATATTCTGGCAGCGAGGAGACCGGACGGCCTCTTCAGAAGACGACGACATTGCGCAAGATCTCACCCGTTTTCGCCGAGGCGATGGCCTCGTTGATCTCGGCGAGGGGATAGCGCTCCGATACGAGCTCATCCAGCTTGAGGATACCGCCCTGATAGAGACTGACCAGGCGCGGCACATCGGTCAGAAGGCGGGTGGACCCCATCTTGCTGCCGAGCACGCGCAGTTCCTTGCCGCAGAGGGGGTCGGGGTCGAGGGAGACGGGCGTATTGCCCGCCGGCATGCCGACGACGGTGAGCGTCCCGCCCCTGCCGAGCAGTGCTGCAGCCGACTCGATGGCAGCACTGCTGCCGACACTGACGACGGCGTGGTCGGCCATCCGCCCTTCCGTGCGCCGGCGGACCTTGGCGATCGCCTCTTCGGGCTGGCCTGCATAGGTTGCGCCGAAGGCGAGCGCCGCCTCGCGCTTGCCCGGCACGGGGTCGATGGCGATGATCGGATGGGCACCCGCGATGCGCGCGCCCTGGATACAGTTCAGGCCGACACCGCCGGCGCCGATGACCACAACCGATTCGCCCGGTCGCACGCGGGCGGTGTTGAAAATGGCACCGACGCCGGTAATCACGCCGCAGGCCAGGAGCGAGGCGCTGTCGAGCGGCATGCTCGCCGGTATGGCGACGATCTGCGACTGGTCCACGACCACCGCCTCGGCGAAGGCGCCGGTGCGCAACCCCTGATGAATGGGACGCCCATCCTGCCCCCGGATCGGGCTTTGCCTGTCGAGGGGGAAGGAATGTTCGCACAGGACCTGCCGGCCCTGACTGCAATAATGGCAGCATCCGCAGGAACGGATCAGGCTGACGACCACATGGTCGCCGCGATGGAACTCGATGACGCCGGGACCGGTATCCTGCACGATTCCGGCAGCTTCATGGCCGAAGACAGCGGGCAGCGGGCCACCCCAGCCACCCTCCATGCAGGTGATGTCGCTGTGGCAGATCGCACAGGCGACGATGTTGACCAGCACCTCTCCCTGTGCCGGCGCATCAAGAGAAATTTCCTCGACCTGCAATGGCGCGCCGAACGCACGACAGACAGCAGCTCTCATACCGTTCTCACCGGAATATGCTGACAGCTCATCATTTCGACCACAACAATGGCATCCTGCCTTCCGTCCGCAGCCACGTCAATTTACCAGTCAGGTCACTGAAAAATTGACATTTTTGTCCGGTTGACACCCGACAGTGGTTCGCCGATCCTGCATATGTGGCGGATTGTCGGACCTGTCATCCGGATCTGCCTTCCGGAACTGTCAGCCGCTGCCGTCGAGACGGTCCATGGCCTGCGCAATGCGGCTCGCCGTGGTGATCCAGCA
>JAGREZ010000073.1:3135-15367 GCA_020446285.1 Geminicoccaceae bacterium | reverse complement strand
CCCTCCCGTATTCCTGTTGCATGGTGCGGTCCTGTCCCGACCGCCACAGGCACTCTAGAGCATTTCCCGTTCAGGTGGAACCACCTGAACGATCAGGAAACGCGGCGAAACAACGAGATAGAGCGGCAGACCGATCGCATGTGATCGGGATCCGCTCTAGCAGCGCGGCGATGAAAATCGAGCCATCACGGAGGGTGCGGCGAACAGGACGGGCGGGCTTCGCCGGTGTCGGGGTGCGAAGCGTCGCCGCCTCGTCCCTTCTGCCTGTGCGCTCAGCCCGCAAGCCGTCCGGCGGTTGGCTCGTCCATATGTGGCCGGCGCGGTGTCGAACGGTTCACATGCTTGGGCCAGCGGCGCTTGATGCAGCACCAGTCTTCGGGCTTTTCTCTCACCCACCGCTCGAAATGCCGGTGTACGCGCTCCGTCACGTCGCGGGCGGAATCCCGATCGTTGGCGATCGCCGGATCGGCGTGGATGGGCCGCGCGAGCGTCAGGCGAAAGCGCACGCCGTCGAGTCGTTCGATGCGCGTGGGCACGACGCCCGTGCCGAGCTTGCAGGCGATGCGCGCGGGGATGGTCGTGGTCAGGGCATCGTGGCCGAAGAAGGGGATGAGGTCACCGTCATCGTTGCGATGGTCGATGAACAGCCCGACACCCCGGCCCTTGCGAAGTGCGTCGATCATCTTGCGCGGCACATGATGCACATGAATGAAACCGCTGGGCATCCGGTTGCGATGACCGGCGATCATGGCCTCGAGGCCCGGATCCTTCTGTTCGGCGTAGATCACGTCGAGCGGAAACCCGCCCAGTGCCCCGGCCATTGCCGGAAGGTTCCAGTTGGCCTGGTGCATCGCGAGAAAGACGAGGCCGAGTGGTGTGTCGCGGATTTCCTCGGGCGGCCCCTCGAATGTCAGCTCGACCCGCTTTTTGTCATCCAGCCGGCACAGTTCGTCGATGTGGGGGTATTCGGCGAGCGTCCGACCGATCTGCCGCCATGTGGACATCGCGGTTGCGGCGATCCAGTCCGGATCGCGCTCGGGAAAGACGATCTCGAGATTGCGCAGAACGTGCTTGTTCTTGCGCAGCCGCGGCCCGATCCATCCGCCGAAGGCGGCTCCGAGGTCGGAAGCCCGCTCCACCGTCACCATGCGCGCGGCCGCCCAAAGAACCCCTATGATCGCCTTTTCGGCATGACGCAGGGTCCTGTCGATCGCCGGGAAGCGATCGATGTGACGCTTGAAGGTCCTGTGGAAGTAAAGCCGCGCCATGCTCTGTCCGGTGGGTCATGCTGCACCGATCACCCGGATCGCATGCAGTTCGCGTCGAAACCGCAGCCGGACCTGTACAACGTTCTCCCGCCAATGGCTACGGGCGTTCGGTTCACCTCATCGGATCGTGCGCGGCCGGGAAGTTTTCCAGCTGAACAGCTGTTCGAGATCCATCCGTTCGGAGATCCAGCGGCGGCAGGGTACCTCGACCACATGATAGCCGATCGACGCCGTGGCCAGCGCCAGCGGGATCACGACCGGGCCCAGATACCAGATCCAGTCATGGATCTGCTCGCCGAGAATGAGTCGCAGGCCCTTGAAGTAGACGATGAACACGATCGCGTGGAGCATGTACAGGGAGTAGGAGGTCTCTCCGAGATAGACCAGCACGCGGTTGCCGAGAAAGGCGAGCCGGCCCTGGCGTTCGAGCGAGGCCGCGGCGAAGATGATGAAGGCGAGCAGCAAGACCGCCCACAGGCCGCCCAGATCGAAATGGGCCACCGCGACGAGCGCGAGGACGGCGGCGAGGAGGACCCACGGTCCCCGCCTGCCGTCGAGATCGAAGTCCGTACTGAAATGGTAGAGGGCGATGCCGAGGGTGAATTCCGGCAGGATGCGCAGAATGCCGAAATCATGGGTCAGATGGGTGAGAGGGCGGTCGAACTGCGCGGGTGCCCACGCCGTCATGACCGCAAGGAAAAGGACGGACACCAGAAGTTTCACTGTCGAGCCGGCCCGCCAGCGGACGAAGACCAGGCTGAGCGGCAGGAAGATCAGATAGGCGAACCATTCGGCACTGATCGACCATGACACATAGTTCCAGCTCATGCCGTCGAGTGTACCCCAGGCATGCAGCAGGAGCAGGTTCGGCCACAGGCGTTCGAGCCCGTAGACATCCGGATTGCGGACCGCCACCCCGATGAGCGCGCCGGCGATCATGTAGCCGATGATGAGGAGGATGCAGACCACATGCAGGGGATAGAGCCGGGCGAGGCGTTTCTGCACGAAGCGCCAGAACCCGAAGCGCTCCTGTTCGAGCGAATCGAGATAGACATGGGTGAGGATGAATCCGGAGAGGACGAAAAAGAAGTCCACACCCATGCGGCCATTGTAGAAAAAGCCCGTGAACCCGTCGAGCTGCACCGGCATTTCCATCGCGTAGTGCAGCGCAAGGACCCAGGCAGCTGCAAAGAAACGCAATGATGTCAGGCATTTGACATCACGCGCATGACGTTTTTCCGCTGGCCGCAGCAATTGCGCTCGGTGACGATCGCTCTCGCAGGTTTCAACGGCATCGACTTTCATGGCGTCCCCGGCTCGCTCGGGTGGAGATCGTTGGGGAACCGGGCGGGGGCAGGGTCATGCCGCCCTCCGGTGCTCCTCGTGCATTGCTTGCGGGGACAGTAGGTTCCGGTCGGTTAACGGGCTCTTAAGAAGACCGGTTAACAGGGGGAAGTTCTCCGTTAACGCACACCATGGGTACGGTTTGCGCGGTAACCATGTCATCGCCGGCACCTCGTGCATGGCCGGCATCACGTCGCCATTCGATGCGCTGTCAGCGCCGGTCGATCGGTACATAGTCCCGTTTTTCGGGACCGTTGTAGAGCGTGAGCGGGCGGATGAGGATATTGTTCGCGAACTGCTCGAGGCACTGGGCCGTCCAGCCCGGAACGCGCCCGACGGCGAAGATCGGAACGAACAGGTCCTGCGGGATGCCGTGCAGGTAGTAGATGACGCCGGAATAGAAATCGACATTCACGGCGACTCCGTGCCGGGCATAGGGCCTCATCGCCTCGACCACCGCCTCGAGGATCCGGTGCCAGCGCGGTTCACCCATTTCCTTCGACAGCTTCTCGACGCCCTCGCGCATGTGACGCGCCCGCGGATCCTCGGTGCGGTAGACACGATGGCCGAAGCCGGTCACGGCCTCGCGCGCCTTGCGTTTCCTTGTGACATAGTCCGCCGCGTTGGCCGGATCGCCGATCTCCCGGGCCATGCGCATCACGTCCTCGGCGGCGCCGCCATGAGCGGGTCCGGAAAGGGCCGCCACCGCCGCCGTTACCGCCGCATGCAGATTGGCCTGCGTGCCCACCACCACGCGGGCGGTGAACGAGGAGGCATTCGCTCCGTGCTCGGCATGCAGGATGAGGTCCTTGTCCATCAGGTCGACGGCATTGGCCGAGGGTTTCTCGCCCTTGAGCATCCAGAGGAAATTACCCGCATGGGACAGGTCCGGGTCGGGCGCCACCGGCTCGCGTCCGTTCCGGATGTGCTCATGCGCGCAGACGATCGCCGGAACCTGCGAGGTCAGCCGGATCCCCTTGCGCAGATTGGCTTCGGCACTGTTGTCCGAGGTGTCGGGATCGAATGCCGAAAGCGCCGAAACGGCGGTTCGAAGTACATCCATCGGATGCGCACCGGCGATTGAGCGGATCACATCGACGATCCCGGCCGGCAGTGTCCGCGCGGCGGCGAGCCGTTCCCGGAATTCGGCGAGTTCGGCGGCGACCGGCAAGTCGCCCCGCATGATGAGATGCGCGACTTCCTCGAAACTCGATTGCGACGCGAGATCGTGGATGGAATAGCCGCGATAGAGCAGTTCGCCCGCACGTCCGTCGATGAAACTCGTCGCCGACCGTTCGAAATGCACCCCCTTCAGGCCGCGATGGATCCGGACCGCCTCCTCACTCATGCTTTTCTCTCTTTCGTTTCGCTCGTAGCCTGCGATCGGTTCGATTGAAGGGAACGAGATCCCATGACCTTCCGGGACGATCTGATCGGGCGGGCCCGATCCGCGCCGAAACGCATCCTCATGCCGGAGACCGACGACGCCCGCATCCTAGAGGCCGCGGACCGGCTCGTCGATCTCGGCGTGGCGGTGCCGGTGCTGCCGCGGATCGGCGACATGTCGGCACAACGCCTGACGTTCTATGCCGAACGCCTCGCCCGGCGACGGGAGCGGATGACGACCGGAATGGCGCGGAGGCTGCTGGAGCGGCCGCTCTATCTTGCGGCGGCCATGCTCGATGCCGGCGACGGAGACGTGCTCGTCGCGGGAGCGGCCAGTCCGACGAGACGGGTGATCGAGGCCGGAATGATCGCGGTCGGGCTGGCGCCGGGGATCGAGACCCCGTCGAGCTATTTCATCATCATGCCATCGGATGCCTCGGCACATGCGGGAAGGGCGCTTCTCCTTGCCGATTGCGCCGTGAACATCGAGCCAGATGCGGGCGAACTCGCCGACATCGCCATCGCCTCGGCGAGAACGGCGGAACGCCTGCTCGATGAACCGCCGCGCGTGGCACTTCTCTCCTTCTCGACCCATGGCAGCGCAGCGCATGCGAGCATCGACAGGGTGAGGGAGGCGACCGCGATCGTGCGGCAACGCGCACCGGAACTGATGGTGGATGGCGAGCTTCAGGGCGATGCCGCCCTTTCCCGGACCATTGCCGCACGCAAGCTGCGATGGCAGAGCGATGTAGCCGGGCAGGCCAACATTCTGGTATTCCCTGACCTTGCCTCCGGCAATATTGCCTACAAGCTGCTCCAGGAACTCGGCGGGGCGCAGGCGGTCGGCCCGCTTCTGCAGGGCTTTGCAAAGCCGGTCTGTGACCTCAGCCGGGGAGCAACTGTCGAGGATATTGTGCTGGCGGGAATCGTTTCCGGGCTCGGAGTGTGACCGGGCTGCATCGTGATCGTACAGTAAGGCATTCATGGTTAAGAGCGGCGTTGCCGAACGGCCGGCGCGCGATTAGGGATAGTCAAAAGCGCATCCCGGGACGCCCGAAGGCTCCCTGACCGGTGCTGTCCGTGTGTGCCGGTGCGTGTGACGGCGATCACAGCGGGTCGCGTATTGGTCGTGTATTCAGTGAAGGAGGCCTCGCGGCCGTGTCGACAGCTTTCAAGGGAAGCAACGCGTCAATGCTGGCAGGACAGATCAAGGCTGCGCAATCCCGACGGAAAAGCCGCTCGCCCCTTCCTTCGCTCTTCCTTCCGATCGCCGACGTCCTGACGATGATCGCCTGCATCTCGATGGCCGGCCTCATCAACGCGTCCTTCGACAATTTCACGGATGTTCGCGGTGCCATTCTCCTGCTGCTGATCGGCGGCTGCATCGTCGCGTTCCAGCAGCTCGGACATTACAGCCGACGGCGGCAGTTCTGGCAGGAAGTCGGTGATATCGCGGCGCTGGCACTCGTGGCGCTGCTGCTCGATGCCGCGCTTCTCTACCTTGCCAAGATCAACTTCTCCCGCCTGTGGGTCATGACCGGCTGGATGCTCGTGGCGATCGTGGTCCCGTTCGCGCGCCTCCTCGTCAAGCGGTTCACACTCACCCGCTGGAAACAGCCGACGGTAATCATCGGCACCGGACCGCTGGCCCGCGAGACTGCCGAGGCCTACAGCCAGAACGCCCATTTCGGTTACGATGTCGTGACGCTCGTCGAGCCGGACGCGGTGCCCGGTTCCGGCTGGACCGAAATGGACATCGCCGGACGGACCATTCCCGTGCGTCCGCTCGACGAATCGACGATGATGCTGCCTGCGCTCTTCGACAGGACCCATGTCGTCGTCGCGCTCGAACTCGACCAGTTGCCGCAGCAGGAAAGCCTGCTCGAGAAGCTGTCACTCTATCATGGTGATATCGACATCATCTCGCCGGTGCGCGGCCTGCCCATCAACAATGCGCGAACGTCGCACTTCTTCTCCTACGACATTCTCTCGCTGCGGATTTCCAACAATCTGGCCCGGCCGTGGTCGCAGGTTCTCAAGCGGCTGTTCGATATCGTCGCCGCCAGCGCGCTCGTCGTTTTCCTTGCGCCGGTGATGGTCATCCTCGCGATTGCGGTGGGCTGGTCCGGCGGGCCGGTCTTCTTCGCCCATACCCGTGTCGGCCGGGGTGGCCAGCTCTTCCAGTGCCTGAAATTCCGTTCCATGGTCCCCAATTCCGCCGAAGTCCTGGCGCGTCTTCTCGCCGAGGACGAGGATGCGCGGCGTGAATGGCAGGAAACCTACAAGCTCAAGAAGGATCCGAGGATCACCGCGTTCGGGCATTTCCTGCGCAAGAGCAGCCTCGATGAACTGCCGCAGCTCTTCAACGTGCTGCGCGGCGACATGAGCCTCGTCGGTCCCCGCCCGGTGGTTCCCGACGAGCTCGAGCGCTATGGCGACGCAAAGGTCTATTATCTCGAGGTTCGCCCGGGACTGACCGGTCTGTGGCAGATCAGCGGCCGCAGCGATCTGGACTATGAGCGACGCGTCAGTCTCGATACCTGGTACGTTCGCAACTGGACGCTCTGGTACGATATTCTCATCCTGTTCAAGACCGTCCTCGTCGTTCCGGCCAAGGTCGGCGCCTACTGACCGGACAGGACGCCGTCCGCCACCTTCGACCCGCTTTCACGGGATGCGGGCGGTTTTTCTCTCCCGATTTTCAGCGGGCCTGCCCTGTCGCGGGCCCGCGTCACGCACGCCGCCCGACTGGCGTTTGAAGTGTGACCGGACGGACGGTTATGCAACCTGCATGCGCGTTCGGTCCGATGGCCGCCTGTTAACCGGCAATTAACGGTTTCGCCTTACCTTTTCCGTGCCGAGGGAAGTGATCTCTCACGGGCGCGAATGGTCCGCGAACGATCTCCCGCCGCGCATTCACACTCAAACTCGGTCTCGGGAGCCCGAATTCATGGCGGTCGACAAGAACATGCCGATCCTCATCGTCGATGACTACAAGACGATGCTGCGTATTGTCCGAAATCTCCTCAAGCAGCTCAACTTCCAGAACATCGACGAAGCCACGGACGGTTCCATGGCCTTCGCCAGGATGAAGGAAAAGCAGTACGGTCTCGTCATCTCCGACTGGAACATGCAGCCAATGACCGGTCTCGACCTGCTCCGTCAGGTGCGTGCCGACGACAGTCTGAAGGCGACGCCCTTCATCATGGTCACGGCGGAAAGCAAGACCGAAAACGTGATCGCCGCCAAGGAAGCGGGCGTGAACAACTACATCGTCAAACCGTTCAATGCCGAGACGCTCAAGGGCAAGATCGCAAGCGTGCTCGGGCCGTTCTGAAGAAAAGGAGAACGGTCTTGGAATTCAGGCAATGAGCGTGAAACCCGAACAAGGGACGGATGAACTCGTCGAACGCGTCGCAGCGCTCAAGCGGCTGCACGGCGACACGGTTTCCCTCGACGAGATCGGCAGCATCGTGCAGGCCCTGATCGGATCGTTGCATGGCGATCTGACGTCGCAGGATCTGAGGGTCTATGGTGAACTCGAGGCGCTGGCCCGCTACATCTACCAGGCCAAGAAGGAGATCAGCGAGATCCGGCCGGAGGAGATCTCCAACGAGCAGATCCCCATCGCCAGCATCGAGCTCGATGCCATCGGCATCCATCTCGAGGAAGCCACCGGTACCATTCTCGATGCGTGCGAAGCGGTCGAGGCGGTCATTCCGGCGGTCGACCCGCCGGCGGGAAGGAAGCTGGAAGAGGCTGTCACGAAGATCTACGAGGCCTGCAACTTCCAGGACCTGACCGGCCAGCGGATCACCAAGATCGTTACCACTCTCCAGAATATCGAAACGCGCGTCGATCTCCTGCTGCGTGCGTTCGGTCATCGCGTCGACGGGAATGCGGAATTGCAGGACCGCCGCACGACAGACAGGCGAAGCGAGGATGAAAAGCTGCTGAACGGTCCGCAGGCGCCGGCCACGGCCAACACGCAGAAGGACATCGACGCCCTGTTCGCCAGTTTCGACATGTGAGTATCCGGTTTGCCGGACGACAGGCCGAAAGCCCGGGCCCGCGAGGGGCGCATATGTGGAAAAGACCGGTTGCCACCGAGCGGGACGAATCCTGACAAGGAATGCCGGATGGGCCGAACTTCGGGCACGAGAGACCATGCAGACGCCGGTTGACACCCGGGAAGCCCCGCAAGGGGAAGCTCCACCCCGCACCCTGACCCCGGAGCCGATCCACGCGCAGATCGGGCGGGGCGCGCGCGGCACTGCCGTTTCGGCGGCCGATTCGCATCAACAGCTCTTCTTGAGCGTGCTGCTCTTGCTGATCGCGTTCTTCGCTCTGCTGGTTTCGAGATCCGAAGTCGAGGTGGAACGTGCCGAACAGGTTCTTCGTTCGATCGAGGGAACCTTCAATCCGAGCTTCCGGTTGCCGTCCGTTCTTGGTCACACGGAAATCAATGCCGGTTCGGACATGCAGGCCACGGCGGCGGAAAGGAGGGCGGATCTTCGCCGTTCCCTCGCCCTCAGTCTGGCGTCGCAAACGGTCGATGCCGAAGCCTTCCGCGTGTTCCTCGAGCCGGAGGCGCTGTTCGAGGAGCCGAGAGCGATCCTGCGCAAGGATCGCCTGCTCATGCTGGGAAGGCTTGCGCAAAGTCTTGCCGACCGGAGTTCCGGAAGTGCTGCCCGCGCAACCCTCCTGCTCGAAGGACCCCGCGACGGTCTCCGTTCGTCGGATCGACGCAATGCCCTTGCAAGGCTGGAGATCCTGCGCGGGAAGATGCTCGATCTCGGTGCCCCCGATGCGGCGCTGGCATTCGGCCTTCGCGATGCGCCCCGGTATCGCTGGGTCTTCGAGATCGATACGGCGGGATCATCGCGATGATCCGTACCGTGCGCCGCAATGCCGTGAGCAGCAATGCCTGGCTTGCAACCTTCACCGATCTCGCCGCACTCATTCTCGCCTTTTTCGTCCTGACCTTTTCGATGCTGGTCATTCGCGAGGACGAGCGCGAATCGACAAGCCAGACCCTCGAAACTGCGGTCACGTTCGATACCGGTGTCGAACTGTTCCCGGATCCCGAACATGCCGCCGACCCCCGGAAGAACGGTCTTCACCCCGGTGATGTCTATCTTTCGACGGTTCTCGGTGAACGGCTGAAGAGCCTCGATATGCGGTTCGAACCGACGTCGCGCGGCATGGACATCCTCCTCGACGGGCTGGCGCATTTCACCGGTGACGTCTGGTCGCTCGATGCGCAAGCCGTGATGGCGACCGGGATGATCCTCTCCTCGGCGCGGTCCACCGGGCGAACGGTCGCCATTCTCGTACCGAGGGGACGCGAGGATGACATGGCTCGGGCTCTGGCGAGAGGCGAGGCCGTGCTCGCCGCGGCGGCGCTCGCTGATCCATTGGATATCGTCGTGATCGATGACAATGAACGCGGGCATTCCGATGCGATCGGTTTCCGCCTGGAGCGGAAATAGAGACATGCTCCTGCATCATCGCATGTCACCGCAATGTGAGGCCAACGGCCGGTCGCCGGCGATGATGCGTCTTGGTGCGGTACTGCTGTTGCTCGTGGCGTGGGTTACCTGCGCATTCGCCGCGGAACCCGTCGTCCGGATCGCGAAGCACGCATCCCATACCCGCCTTGCAATCGAGTGGCCGGTTCCTGTCGATGCGAAATGGCAGGCGCTGCCGGGTGAACTGACCCTTCAGGCAAGCGAGGCGATGCCGCTCTCGATCATGAACCGCTGGTCCGATCTCGGCGGCATCGTCGCCACGGCAAGCCTTTCCCGCGACCAGAGAGTCCTGCAGATCGGTCTTGAACCCGGATTCGACGCGCGTGCCATGATCGTGGACGATCGGGTGCTGGCGATTGACTTCACGAATGGCGGAGCCCGTGCTTCACCCGCCCCGATGCCGGTTGCGCCGCCTTCATCCGTCGGCGATCTGTCGATGCGGCTGGGCGAGCATCCGACCTTCCTTCGTGTGGTGATCGAACCTGTGATGCCGGGGCAGGGCCGGGTCAGCTCCGATCACGGCCATGTGCGGATCTCGCTCCCGGGTCGCCTGCCGGAACGCGACATCGCAAGACTGGCGCGCCATCCCGCATTCGTTGCCGATGCGCGCGCGGTGGGGGAAACGCTGCTCGTGAACCTGGCTCGCGCGGTGGATGTCCGGACGATGACTATCGACGGCAACAAGCTCGTGATCGATATTCCGGGATCCGGTGACGGTGACACCGCGACTGCCGTACACCGCAATGTATCCTCGCCGCAGGGGCAGACACAGGCAAGGGGCAACGCAGCCGGTCTCGTCCCGAAACCGAGGCCGGCCATATCCGGAGCCACAGGTCAGGGCGACACGGTGCGGGCGGATGCCGGTCATGTTGCGCAGGTTACCGGAGGACGAAGCGATTCTGCGCATGAAGCCGCCGGCCATTCCGGCATGGCTCATGGAGAAGCGGATCACGCCGGGGCGGATCAGGGTGGAGACGCAGGCCATGGTCCGGCGCATCCCGAAGCGTTCGCCGGGGATGGCGGTGACCGCGATCATGGGCACGACGCGGCTGCCGAAGCTTCGGGTTCGCCGATGGCGCCCCGACGATCACCGCCGCCCGATCTGGCACAACTCGACCGCTCCGGGCTGGTTCGCGGTCTTTCGCAAGCCGTTCCGCGATATTCACGATTGCCGGTCGTGGCGGCACCGCGCGAACGCGGTTTCGAATTGCGCTTCCTCTGGCCCGAGGACGTTCCGGCTGCCGTGTTCGTGCGGGCCGGTTATCTGTGGGTCGCGTTCCACGCCACGGTCGATCAGGTCGCCGCGGACCGCGAGACCATGCAGCGATATGCCGGCGGATTCATACGATCGATCAGACAGGAACCGCATGATGAGGCAACGGTTTTCCGCTTTGCCCTGAGCGGCCGCGTGGCACCTCGGGTGGTTCGGGAGGGAGCGGCCTGGCATGTCCTGTTCGCCAGTGGCGGCCAGATGACCGAGGAACCCGGACTCGTGCGGACCGGACCGGAACCGGGCCTTCTCCTCGAACAGGCCGAAGGGGCGGTCACGCTCGGCGATCCGGTCGTCGGCGACAGGATCGGGATAGCGTTCTACGGCAATCCCGGCATGGCCATGGCGCGGGCGGTCGATTTGGTCAACCTGTCCTTCATTCCGGCGATTCAGGGTGCGGCCTGGCGGATGAAAAGTCCGGACCTGCAGGCAACGGTGTTCGAACGCGGCGTGCTGCTGGATCGCGCGGAAGGCCTCAATCTTGGTAACTGGCAGCCGGGCGGTTTACAGTCGCATGTGGATGGAACCGGTCATGCGGCGACGATGCCGGATGATCCGGCACATGCTGACCTGTCAGAGGGAGTATCGGGCCATGCAACCGGCGCCGGGCGTGCGACCGGTGTTCATGACGATGCCGCGGCGTCCCATACCGGGACCGGAACGCATGGCGGCGGTGCGGACACCGGCGATGGACACAGGATCGATGCCCGCGAAAACGGCACCACAACCAGCCATCGGGATGCGGCAGTCGATGCGGAGCTGACATTCGGCCCCGGCAATCTTCTCGGGCTCGCATCCGTCGACGTCACGATGCCGTCGACCTACTGGCAGCAGAAGCAGACGATCATGCCCGGAATCGGCGACGACCGGGCGGATCGGCGGTTCATGGCGCATGTCGCCCTCGCAAGGCTGAATCTGGCGTATGGTTTCGGCCGCGAGGCGTTGAGCCATGTCGCTCTCGCCCGCGCACTTCTTCCCGCGATCGACGAGAATGCCCGTTCGGGCGCCGAAATGGCACTCGCGGCTCTCGAGGCCGTGGGGAACATCGAGAGCGGACGCCTGGAGGAAGCGCGAAAGGGGCTTGGGGACGGGGTACTGGCAGAGGCGCTGGCAGGTGATGACGAAGTCGCCTTGTGGAAGACCGTGCTCGATATTCGCGACGGCCGACCGGTCGATCGGACCATCGACGAAAAGGCATTGCTTTCGGTACTCGCAACGTATGGTGCGCCGATGCAGATCGAACTCGGAACGGATCTCGTCCGTTCCAGTCTCGACCGGGGGAGGGCCGATCCGGCGTTCGTGCTGCTCGATCATCTCGACAGGTTGCCGCTTGCGCCGGAGAATGAAGCGTCGTTCCGCAGGTTGCAGGCGACGGCCTTCGCGCGTGACGGTGACAAGGAACGTGCGCTTTCCTATCTCGAACAGGCGGCGGC
>JAGREZ010000073.1:0-3040 GCA_020446285.1 Geminicoccaceae bacterium | reverse complement strand
GAAAGCAGCAGGCTTCTGTGGCGCGGGCTGCCGGAGGAAACGGATCTCATGCGGCGCTATGGCAAGCTGCTTGCCGACGGCAGTCGGGCGGAAGAGGCGCTCGAGGTCTGGCAGGATGCGGCGGAGAAGGCTCCCTCGAAGGAGGAGGCACGCCGGATCAGCGAGGATATGAGCGTGCTGTTCGCCGACATCATTGCCGGGCGCGATGGCTGGAAGCGTACGCCGCTTCAGGCGCTGGCGATTTACCGCCGTTATCGCGAACTGCTGCCCGCGGGACCGGTAGGCAACGAACTGGTGAACGGGCTTGCCGGCGAGATCGACGGGATCGGCCTGCACAGTGTTGCCGCCGCGATGCTGGACCGGCAGGCGGCCTTTCGCATCGATGATCCGCTCATGCTCGGGGCGACGCAGTTGCGCATGGCGCGAATGCATCTCGATGCAGGCGACGCGCAACAGGCACTGGATATTCTCGAGAGTGGCGATCTCGATCTGCTCGGTCCGGAGGAACAGGCCCGTCGGGAACGCCTGCTCGCCGAGGCCCTCAGGGATCTCGGGCGCAGCGCCGAACTCGACGAACGGCTTGCGCAAAGGGACGAGCCCTGGGTGCACGCGATCAGGGTCGAGGAAGCCTATGCTGCCGGCGACGATGAAACGGTCGAGGCCGAGGCGCTGGCCTATCTGGCCGGCATCGATGGGGAGAGCCCGATCGCGGACGAAGCGGCCGGCGTGCTGTTGCGTCTGGCCATGGTCAGGGCCGGGCGCGAGGATCGTACCGCCCTTGCCGACCTCGAAACCCGGTATGCCGATCGAATGATCGACCCCGAAGACCGCGCGATGCTCGAACTCGTCACGCGTTCGCCGCCGGATCGGGGGAAATCGAAGGAACTGGTCGCTCTTTCTGGCGAGTATGTCGACGAAACGAGACAATTGCTCGATGCGGTCAAAACCCCCTGAGACGGGCCGCAATCATGCAACGGCACGCAGGCTGTGCAGGGAGATTACCGGCTGATGTCATCCATGCTGCCGGTTGTCCGTGACGGCCTTTCCACGCATCGTCAGGAGTTTTGCGGTATTTCGTGTTCGACATCATCGGTGGAAAGCTGTTCGATGAATGTCCCGGCGGCGCGATCGACGAGAGCGGCATCGGCGCTTCGGATGACAACCGACGTGCCATAGCGGCCAACCCGGAAAAAGGGATAGCTTCCGACCTCGACGCCCGCGAAATCCTGCTCGAGTGCTGCCAGGACCGGCGCCATCTCGCTCTCCGCCTTGTAGACGACGACGGTGCGCGAGACGACCGGGTCTCCGCCCTGCATGAGCGGCAGGACGTTTTCGAGCATGGCCTGCATGATCTTCGGCACGCCGGCCATGACGATGACATTTTCCACCATGAATCCGGGAGCAATGCTCACCGGATTGTCGATGAGCGTCGCTCCCTCGGGCATGTCGGCCATTCGCATGCGGGCGGGATTGACCTTGTCGCCATAGAATTCCTCGAGCCGGCGCGCCGCCTGCGCATGGCGGCCGAAGGGAAGGCCGAATGCCCTTGCGACACAGGCCGATGTGATGTCGTCATGTGTCGGGCCGATGCCACCGGTCGTCAGCACATAGTCGTATCGCGCGCGGCAGGCATTGACGGCACCGACGATCTCCGCCTCGATATCCGGCACGACGCGTGCTTCCGCCAGTCGGATGCCCTTGTCGTTCAGCCGTTTTGCGATATGCGGAAGGTTGGCATCGACTGTTCTTCCCGAGAGGATTTCGTTGCCGATGATGATCAGGCAAGCTGTCACGATTCTCTTTTCGTTCATGCAACCTCCCGTTCCCGAACGGACACCGATCGAGAAACTCGATCAAAGCAATGGATCCGGTGCCGATGAAACTGCCACAGCCCCTCATAGGCGCAACACTTGTCAAGCGCTACAAGCGATTTCTCGCCGATGCCCGCCTCGCAGACGGTCGAATCGTCACCGCGCATTGTGCCGATCCGGGCCGTCTGCCGGGTCTTGCCGTGGAAGGTGCACCGGTCATGCTGTCGCCTTCCGACGATCCGAAGCGGAAGCTGGCCTATCGCCTCGAGATCATCGAACAGGACGGCGTGCGTGTGGCGCTGAACACGATGAATGCCAACAGGATCGTGCGCGAAGCGCTTGAAAGCCGGAACATCGGCGGGTTCGGCGAGTATGATCGCGTGCTTCCCGAGGTGCGAATTGATTCCTCTACCCGGCTGGATTTCGCCCTGCAACACGAGGATGCGGTCAGTCGGTATATCGAGGTCAAGAATGTGAGCTGGAACCGCGACGGAATCGGTGCTTTCCCCGATGCGGTGACGAAGCGGGGAGCGAAACATCTGCGCACGCTCGCCGATCTTGTGCGGAAGGGCCATCGTGCCGTCCTCCTGTTCGTCGCCCAGAGAGGGGACATTCAAAGGCTCGCCATCGCCGGCGACATCGATCCCGACTATCTCCAGGCCTTTCGCGAAGCGATCGGGGCTGGCGTCGAATGCGTGGCCTTCAACTGTACCGTTAACGAAATTGAAATTAGGCTGGCGGCAAGGATGGAAGTCGCGTTATAGATGGCAGGATGAGGCAACCGCAAATCATGTTCTCCCGACTGAAGCAGCGTCACGCCATGCCTTCGATACCGATTTACGGGCCTGAGGGATTCTCCGGCATGCGCCGCGCCGGCATGATCTGCGCCAGTGTGCTCGATGCGATCGAGGATCACATCGTGCCGGGCGTGACGACGGTCGATCTCGACCGCACATGTCACGAACTGATCCGTTCGATGGATGCCACACCCGCACCACTCGATTACCGGGGCTATCCCAAGGCGACCTGTATCTCGCTGAACGAAACGGTCTGCCATGGCATTCCCGACAGCCGCAAGCTCGTCAGCGGCGACATTCTCAACATCGATGTCACGGTCATTCATGACGGATGGCATGGTGACAGCAGCCGCATGTATTTCGTCGGAACGCCTTCGCCCCAGGCGCGGGAACTCTGCCGGGTCACTTTCGACGCCATGTGGCGGGGGATTC
>JAGREZ010000533.1 GCA_020446285.1 Geminicoccaceae bacterium | reverse complement strand
GATCTCGAGACACCGGTGCGCCATGTCGAACGCGTCGATGAAATCGGCGAAATGGCGCAGAGCGTGAATGTCTTCCGCGAGAATGCACTGGAGATCCGCAGGCTGAGGGACGCCCAGGTAACGCTCGCGGACGAGTTCGAGAATACGGTGGGCGGTGTCATCCGCACGATTGAAGCGGCGATCGCCAATCTGGAACAACAGGCCGACGATCTTTCGGCACAGGCCGGCAAGGCGGCCGACGGCGTCGGCGATGTGGCAACCGCGTCCGACCAGTCGACCCGGAAACTCAATGCCGTGGCCTCCGCGGTGGAGCAATTCGTCTCCTCGATCAACGAGATTTCAAAGCAGACCGTCGAGACATCGCGGATCGCCGGGGATGCCAACGAGATCGCCTGTCGAACGGAGGCCGACGCCGCGTCGCTTTCCGAGCGGGCGCGCAAGGTCGGCGAGATCGTCGCGATCATCGAGGAGATTGCGGAACAGACCAATCTCCTGGCCCTGAATGCGACGATCGAGGCCGCACGCGCCGGCGATGCCGGGAAGGGGTTCGCCGTTGTCGCGGCCGAGGTGAAGAGCCTCAGCACGCAGACCGCCAGTGCGACCGAGGAAATCGCCAGCCAGATTTCCGGCATTCAGGCGGCGACCGAAGCGACGGCCGGCGCGATCCGCCGGATCACGGGAACGATCGGCGAGATATCCTCGGCCACGACCGCCGTGACCGCCGCCGTCCAGGAGCAGACGGTATCGATCGAGGAAATCACGATGAACGTCAATCAGGTGGCGCACGGCAGCGAGGAGATCAGCGCGAACTGTTCCGGGCTCGGCCAGTCGACGGATGCCACGAGGCGCTCGGCGGCGCTGATCCGCGAATCGACGGCGGCCGCAAGGCGCGACTCCGCCCTGCTCAACGAGGCTGTGGCCCGCTTTCTTGCCAACGTGCGCGCAGCCTGATTCCTCCCGGACGCGCCGGCGGTCATGCACGCCGGCGAGGAAACGGGGCAACACCTCGCGCAGCCGCGGCCTGTCTTCCCTGCATCGCGCATGCTATCAGGGGCGGGTGTGAGGGAGCATTCGGGGTGGATCGTGGACATCGGGGCCTTGCTGTCGCTCAAGAGCGCGATCGTTCTCACGGCATTCGCGGTTTTTGCCGTATGGGAGCGTGTCCGGCCGGCCGACCCGCGTCCGCTCCTCCTGCGCATCGGCCATTTCGGCCGCGCGGCCCGGGAACGGCTCGGGCGCAATGCAGCACTGTTCGTTCTGAATACCCTTGCGGGCCCGCTCATCGTGCTGCCGGTGACATGGTGGGCAACGGGTGCCGGTGCCGGATTGCGCCCGGAGTGGTGGGGCTGGCCGCTCGATATCCTGCTTCTCGATCTCTGGATCTACTGGTGGCATCGGGCGAATCACGAGATGCCGTTCCTGTGGCGTTTCCATCAGGTGCATCACCTCGATGAGTTTCTCGACACGACCAGCGCCTTTCGTTTCCATTTCGGCGAGGTCGTCCTTTCCGCGCTCGCGCGCGCGCTGCTGGTGCTTCTGTTCGACATGCCGATGACTTCCGTGATCGTCTTCGAGGCCCTGGTACTCGCGAGCGCCATCTTCCATCATTCCGACGCGAAACTGGCACCTTCGGTCGAACGTGCACTTTCGATGGTTGTCATCACGCCGGGAATTCACTGGGTGCATCACCATGCCGTGCGCGCGGATACGGACAGCAATTACGGCACGTTCTTCAGCTTCTGGGACCGGCTGTTCGGTACGCGCAGCCGGACCGAACGGTTTGCCGGCATGCCGCTCGGCGTCGAGAGGATGGGCGAGCGTGGATTGATGCGTTTGCTGTCAGCCCCGTTCGACCGTCAAAAGCGAGCGAAACCGGCACCGCGATCGGCCCGCCAGTAGATCCTGAACAGGATGATGCCGCGCGCGGCCATGAAGATGAGAAATGCCAGCCAGAGCCCGTGATTGCCGAGAAGCGGGGCGAGCGTCAGTGCCGAGACGACAAAGACGAAGACAGCGAGCAGCATGGCGTTGCGCAGTTCGCGGGCGCGCGTCGCGCCGAAGAATGCGCCATCCATGATGAATGCCCAGACCGAAACGAGCGGCAGGAGCATGATATAGGGCAGGTAGATATTCGCGGTCGCGCGAACTTCGTCGATCGTGGTGAGCACGCCGACGATCGCCGGGCCGAAAGCGGCGAACGCTGCGGCGATGAGGCAGGACAGGAGGCCGGCATTGACGAAGCCGGCGATCACGGCCTCCTGCAGTTCGACTGGCGAACGACGGCCGACGGCACGGCCGGTCATGGCTTCCGTCGCATCCGAAAATCCGTCGAGGCCATGCGCCTGCAGCGTGAAGAAATTCATGAGAACCGCATTGGCGGCGAGAATGACCTCGCCCTGCCGGCTGCCGACTGCGGCAAAGCTGATGAACACGATTTCCAGCACCAGTGTGCGCAGAACCAGATCGCGGCTGAGACGGAAGAACCGCAGCAGGGCGGCCGCGTCGATAATTCGCGACAGGTGCGGACGTGGCGAGGCAAGCCGGCAGAACACCCGGCGGGCAAACAGCACGGCCACGGCGAGGCCCGCATATTCGGCCATTACGGTGGCCGTCGCGACACCTTCCGTGCCGTAGCCGAGCCGGATGACGAAGAGGATATCGAGGGCGGCGTTGAGCAGGTTGGCGAACAGCATCACCGTCAATGCAAGAATGGCGCGTTGCTGGCCGAGGAACCAGCCGATGGCGACCTGGGTGAGCAGGATCGCCGGAAAGCCGAGGAAGCGAATGGCGAGGTAGCGATCGAGTCCATCCGCGACCGCTTCGCCGGGTGCGAAAAGGTGATGCGTACCGGCAATGAGCAGCGGCGAGGCGGCGAGCAGGAGCAGGGCGGCGGCGATGGCAACGAGAGCGGCGCGCATCGGCACGATTGCAAGCGCTTCTCCGTCACCGGCGCCAAAGGCCTGCGCGGTGAGACCGCCCGTGCCGATCCGGAGAAAGCCGTGCAACCATGTGAGCGTGCTCATGACGACGGCGCCGAGTGCGACCGCACCAAGGTGATGCGGTTCCGGCAGACGACCCACAACGGCCGTATCCACCATTCCGAGCAGCGGTGCGGAGGCATTGGAGAGGATCAGCGGCAGGGCAAGCCGGAAGGACTGGCGATAGGCAATCACGAAACCGTTCGTCCCGCATGACCACAAGAACCCGCTTGCCCTACGGCGCCTTCCCCTCGTTGGCAAGCGGGATCCGCTTGCGCGAGGGCGCAAAAGAACTCTGCCGGCCGGCAAGTGGCGAGATCATGATGGCAGGCATCCAACCCCGCCAACCCCCGAGCTGCTTACGGCGCCCGTGGCGGGTTGTTGCGGTCGGGTTTTTCGGCTCTGTGTTTGTTCCCGTGCTTCTGCCTCTGCTTCGGCAGCGGGGTGA
>JAGREZ010000532.1 GCA_020446285.1 Geminicoccaceae bacterium | reverse complement strand
CATTGAAGACACCATCCGGCAGACCGGCTTCCGTAAGCCATTCAGCCATCAGCAGGGAGGCAGAGGGGTCGCGTTCTGACGGCTTGAGAATGAAAGTGTTGCCGCAGGCAAGTGCAATCGGGAACATCCACATCGGCACCATTGCCGGAAAGTTGAACGGAGTAATGCCGACCACTACACCAAGCGGCTGACGCAGCGAATGGCTGTCGACGGATGTACCGACATTCTCGGCCATTTCTCCCTTCAGGAGATGCGGCGCGCCGACAGCGAACTCCACAACCTCGAGGCCGCGTATGACCTCGCCCACAGCATCGTCATGTGTCTTGCCATGTTCAACCGAGATGGCCTCGGCCAACCGATCTGCGCGGTCCCAGAGAATCATCTTGAAACGATCGAGGATGCGCGCCCGCCGAAGCGGCGGAGTCCTCGACCAGTCTTTCCAGGCGGCTTTGGCCGACGCAACAGCCTCGTTGACCTCACCTGCCGATGCAAGCGCAACGGTCTTTTCCTGTTCGCCCGTAGCGGGATTGAAAACCGGCTGGCTGCAGCCAGTCGTCCCGGCAAAACGGACGCCGTCAATGTAATGGGTAATCTCGGTCATGGGTTCCTCCACAGATTGCGAAGGCTGTATCCCTTAACTAATTGTGCATATAAATAGTCATTTACGGCAATCCGATATGCATGGATGAGGAACAGTGGATTGGGACAATGCGCGACTCTTGCTAGCTGTAGGGCGTGAGGGTCAGATCCTCGGCGCGGCCCGAAAACTCGGCATCAGTCAGGCGAAACTCAGTCGCCGGATAGCCGCACTTGAGTCTGCGACCGGGCAGCGCCTGCTGGATCGAACAACGCGAGGCTCGATCCTCACGGAAGCGGGGCAGACCCTTTTTGCAGCCGCCGAACGAGCGGAGACCGGGTTCCTCGGCGCGCTCTCCCAAATCGGTCAACAGGAAGATCTGGCCGGAACAGTGAGGATCGGCGCTCCCGATGGTTTTGGGAGTCATTTCCTCGCACCTCGGATCGGAATGCTCGCCGCTGAATTTCCGAACCTCTCGATCGAACTCGTCCCGGTGCCACGCAGCTTTTCCCTGGCCGAACGAGAGGCTGACATCGCGATCATGGTGGGCAGGCCCGGAACTGGCCGACTGCGCGTTCGTCGTCTGACAGATTACACTCTCGGCCTTTATGCCTCATCAGGCTATCTGACACGGGCGGGCATGCCTGGAGAGATCGATGATCTGTTGCATCATGACCTGGTCGGCTATGTCGACGATCTGATCTACTCGCCGGAACTCAATTACGCTGTCGAGGTTCTGCCCGGTTGGAGGTCTCGCATTGGCCTGGCGACCGCGGTCGGTCAGATCGAGGCGGTGGCCGCCGGTGCCGGAATAGGCATCCTGCACGACTTCATGGTCGCAGGCCGCAACGATCTTGTACCGATCCTGACAAACATCCGTATCAAACGAGCCTACTGGACTGCATGGCATGAAAACCTGCGTACTGCACGTCGCGTCCAGGCCGTTGCGAATTTTCTGCAGCATGTGGTCTGGGAAAACCGTGAGTTGTTCAGCGAAACCCGACAACCTGGATAGTAACCGGCCTGGCCGGAGATTGGCGCGTTTTACGCGTCCTGACGTTATCGAATGGCTGGCCTCGATCTCCTCGATCATGTCTACGCCAGTCGTGAAGGTGCCGCGTCCCATCCATCGTTCATGGTTCCGTTGCTGGTACGAGTGTTCCCGAACATTCGCCAAAACCGATCAGATAGCCGTCGCCACGAGCCGAACCCTGGAGGGAGATTCTGTCGCGGTCTTCGAGGAAAGCGCGCGTAGAGCCATCGGACAGCATCAACAGCTCTTTTCCGCCCGATGTGATCTCGAGAAGCGAGCCGCGTGCGTCGCGCTGCGGCCCGGATATGGTGCCCGAACCCAAAAGATCGCCCACGCGCATCGGGCAACCGCATGATGTATGGTGCGCCAGTTGCTGAGCCGCAGAATAATACATCTCGGCATAGTTGGTCCGGCAGATACGCTCGCCGTTCAGGTCCACCGACAGGTCGATATCGTACAGCATCGGGCCGGTATCCCTCAGATGCGGCAGCAACGGCAGCTCGCGTGCCGGGGGCATCCGTCGGAACGGCTCCAGCGCGGCTTTGGTGACGATCCACGGCGAGATCGACGTTGCCGTCGCCT
>JAGREZ010000531.1:1162-6567 GCA_020446285.1 Geminicoccaceae bacterium | reverse complement strand
CCCGGATCCGAATGGCTGGCGGCATGGCCGGATGATGCCGTCAGCGGACTTGTCGCGCGAAGCGCGCTCCGGATCAACAGGCGCGTCGTGCGTGGCGTCCCCGGAACCGGGCCGTCGGCGATCAGTCGACCGCCCGCTCGCGTACGCGCTTTTCCGCTTCGCGCAACTGCGCCGCATTCATCTGCTTGCGCAGGCGGGCGAGCAGATCTCTCGCCAGCAGATCTCCGAGCTCGGCCGCCTGGGTCAGGAAGAGGAAACCCAGGATCACATCGTGGCGCACGCCCTTGCCGATGGAATAGAGATATCCCATGCTGGTTCGCGCGCGGGCGTGACCGCGCTTGGCGGCCTGATGGAACCAGCGTGCGGCGGCGGTGTCGTCGCGCTCCACGCCCTTTCCCTGGGCATAGGATACGCCGAGAAGGAACATGGCCTCGGCCTGGCCATCATCCGCGGCGAACTTCAGTGCGGCGATCCGCTCGTCTTCGTTCCTGGCGTCGATCATTCCGACATCCGATCAGGGCAACCCGCATATACTCGTGATTGTGATCGAGTTTCCAGTGAACGGGTAAATTTTTTGCTAATCGGACGCACGGTTTCGTCTGTTTTGCTGCATGGAATTGAGTCAAATGTCGATCAATTGGAAATCAATTGTGGGTAGATGATAGTTTGAAAATTTGCTACTTAGAGTTTTAGATCCTCATGCGGACTTTGTTAACTCCGGTTTAACCTTACCTTCATAGCATACGCGAGTCGACAAAGGTCGGGCGGACCGCACGAGTTCCCGTTCTTGCGCAGGCTACGCCGCGCCATATCATTTCAACCGGAGTCGTACCCATGTCGCACAGTCTCGCCAGCCCCGCCGATTCACACGACAAGGACTCCATCCTCACCTCGATCGGGCAGGGCCTCGGCGCCGATGGCGTTGCCGCACAGCGATACCTGCTCATCCTTCGCTATGCGGTGATCAACATGACGGCGGCGGCCCTGCTCGCGGCCATCTGGGCCGAAGGCTGGATGGAAGTGATGATGGTGGAGGATTCAACCCATCTCGTCGCGGCGATCGTCGCCGTATTCGTCGTCGGCCTCGTCCTCTGTTCGAAGAAGGTCTGGCAGACGAGCATCGAACTCAACCAGCTCAAGGAGATGCGACCGCAGCCGGGCACCCGCGTCGCCGATTTCCTCGATCGTGCGCGGCATCTCGACGGGCAGGGGCGGGCCAATCTCGCAGCCTCGCTCAGACTAAAGCTCGCGACCCGCATCGGCCTCGTCAGGCATATCGCCAACAGCCTCGTCCTTCTCGGCCTGATCGGCACGGTGCTCGGCTTCATCATCGCCCTTTCCGGGGTCGATCCGGACACGGCTTCCGATGTGAGTGCCGTCGGGCCGATGGTGTCGGTCCTCATCAGCGGCATGTCGATCGCGCTCTACACGACGCTCGTCGGTTCCGTCCTGAATGTCTGGCTGATGATGAACTACCGGCTTCTGGAAACCGGCACCGTGCACCTTCTGACCCAGCTGATCGACCGTGCGGAGCAGGCCCATGCAAACGCTTGATCCGACCGAGGACGACGAGACCGGTACGGTCTATCGCGATGTCATCATGCTGGCGCTCGCGGGTTTCGTGGCACTGGTCATCCTGCTTCTGCCGCATCTCAATCCGCCGGGCGAGAAGACCGCCGACAATATCGATCCGCCGGGCAATGTCATCATCGAGGTCCGCTGGCCCGACGAGATGGACAGCGATGTCGATCTGTGGGTGCAGGCACCGGGGGACATGCCGGTCGGCTATTCGAACAAGGGCGGCGTGATCTTCAATCTCCTGCGCGACGATCTCGGCCGCCGCGCCGACGCGACCGGCATGAATTACGAGGTGTCCTATTCGCGCGGGATCCCGCCGGGCGAATATACGGTGAACGTGCATCTCTACCGCAATCCGGCGCGAACCTTTCCGATCCCGGTCACGGTCGTCACCAGCGTGAAGAAGACCGCCAAGGAATCCGCCAAGCAGATTCTCGCAAGCAAGCTCGATCTCGATCGCGAGGGCCAGGAAAGCACGGTCTTCCGCTTCGAGCTCGACGAGGACGGCGATCTCGTGCCGGGCTCCGTGCACAATCTCCAGACCAAGCTTCGCAGCTGGAAGAAATCATGACCTCCATACCCGAATTCTTCACGATCGCAGCACTTCTTGCTGCCTTTCTCGCCCTGTTGAGCATCTGGTCACCGCGGCAGGTGTCGGTGAAGGTCTCGGCGGTCGTGGCGAGCGTTCTCTTCCTGCCGCTCGCCTATGTCGCGTTCGCCGAACTTTTGAGCAAGCCCAAGCCGGTGAACCTCGAATGGTGGAAATCGTCGGCCGATGAGGCCACCGTCCTCGGCAGCACCGCGCAGGAGGACAGGGGCATCTTTCTCTGGTTGCAGCTCGACGGCATCGAAGAGCCGCGCTCCTATGTCCTGCCCTGGAGCCGTGAACTGGCGCAGCAGCTGCAGGACGCGCTGCAGGAAGCGGAAGAGCGCGAGAGCGGCGTGCGCATGCGCCTGCCGTTCGAGCAATCGCTCGATGATCGCGAACCGCGCTTCTACGCCCTGCCGCAGCCGGCACTGCCCCCCAAGGACCAGCTCGACGGCCCGCAGATCTACGAACAGCCCTCGACCGAAACCTGATCCAAGGGGCCGCCCTTTCGCCGGGCGCCCCGGACTGGTAGGCACGTCCCCGTCATCGCCAGCGGGGACGAAGCTTGTCCGGATCCAGTGAACGTCTGCTGATCGCGCACAGTGGTGCCGATCTCTACCTCGATGCCCTCGGCCACAGCCATCCACGCCTCGATATCGCCGTGGCGCGCTCGCCGGGCGAGCTGGCCGATATTCTGGGTGGCGACTTCAGGCCGACGATGGCCTTCAGCTGCACCACCTTCTCATTCGCGCGTCACCTGCACCGCCCGATCGTCGAGAGCCCCGGATTGCGCTGGCTGCATGTGGGTGGCGCCGGTTTCGAGCATTTTTCCGGCTTCGACGCCGGGCGTATTCTTGTCACCAACGGTCGCGGCGTCCTCGCCGAATTCCAGGCCGACACCATCATGGGTGCGATCATCGCCCTCAATCACGATTTCGCCGCATTCCGCAAGGCGCAGGCCGACAGGCGGTTCGAGCCGCGCGCGGTCCGCCCTCTCGCCGGGCAGAAGCTCGCCATCGTTGGCGCGGGTGCCATCGGATGTGCGCTTGCCGGACGCGCAAGGGCGCACGGACTGCATGTCATCGCCGTCTCGCGCGGCGGCGGGCTGCCGCCGGGATTCGACGAGGTGCGTCCCTTCGCGCAGCTCGGCCGGTCGCTGGCGGATGCCGACATCGTCAGCCTGAACCTGCCGCTCACCGATGCGACGCGCGGGCTCGTGGGCCGCCCGCTCCTCATGGCGATGAAGGAGGATGCGCTGCTGGTGAACACGGCCCGCGGCGCAGTGATTGATGAGCCCGCACTGGTGGCGGTTCTCGAAGAGGGGCGGTTTCGCGGTGTCTATCTCGACGTGTTCGAGAGCGAACCGCTTTCGCCGGATAGCCCGCTATGGGGCATGGAACGGGTCTTTCTCACCCCGCATTGCAGCGATCAGGTGAGCGACTGGGAGGAGCGGCACGCCGCATTCTTCATGGACAATCTGGCGCGCAGGCTTGCGGGCGAACCGCTCCTCAATGTGGTGAGCGCGCCGCCGCCATCCTGACGGGCAGCGTTTCCCGTCAGAGGGCCTCGCCGCGCATGAGGCGCGGAAGGTCGCCGACGAGACCCATGGCGTGGCGCATGAAGAAGCGGCGTGCGGGCGGCGTGTGATCGACCGCGGCGAGGCCGAGTTCGCGGGCAAGGCGCAGGGGAGCCAGATCGTTGGCGAAGAGGCGGTTGATGCCGTCGGTGACGGCGACCAGTGCAAGACCGTCGAACCGCCGCCATGCGGCATAATCCCCAAGGGCGGTGCCGTCGCCCGGATCGAGGCCGAGGCGCATGCGGTCGGCGACGATCTCGGCGAGCGCCGCCACATCGCGAAGGGCGAGATTCCAGCCTTGCCCGGCAATGGGGTGAATGCCCCGCGCCGCATCGCCGACGAGGGCGACGCGGTCGGCGACATAGCTGTCGGCCCAGACGAGTTGCAGCGGGTAGCTCCAGCGCGGTCCTTCCAGCGACAACCGGCCGAGTCCGTCGCCGAAGCGGTCCTGTACCTCGGCGACGAAGGCCGCGTCGTCGAGGGCGGTTACATCGCGGGCGAGGCCGGTTTCCAGTGCCCAGACGATCGACGAGCGATTGCCGCGCATCGGCAGCATGGCGAAGGGACCGTCGGGAAAGAAGCGTTCGACGGCAAGTCCGCCATGCGGCCTTTCATGTGCCAGCGTGCAGACGATGCCGAGCTGGTCGTAGGACCATCGCCGCGCGCCGATGCCGAGCCGTTCGCGGGTCGCCGACTGCCGTCCCTCGCAGACGCAGAGAAAGGCGCCGCGCAGCCTTTCGCCGTTGGTCAACCCCAACTCGACGGAGCCCGCATCGCGCTCGATGTCGTCGATGCGGGCGGGAGCGGCGACATGCACGGTGTCGAGGGCACTGGCGGCCTCGATGAGCGCCTGCCGGGTGACGCGGTTCTCGACGATCCAGCCGAGCGGTTCGTCGCCGACCTCGCTGTGATCGTAATGGACCATGCCGAGACTGTCCGGCTCTCCCACCTCGATGTCGAGGATGGCCTCGGCCGCATCCGCCATGCCCGGCCAGACGCCGATGCCCTCGAGGAGGCGTTTCGAGCCGAGCGCGATCGCCGTCACGCGGCCGTCATAGGGTGCCGAGGCGAGAACTTCGAGCGGCTGTGCCTCGATGACGGCGACCCGCGCGCCGAGTCGGCCGATGGCAATGGCAAGTGTCAGGCCGGTGAGACCGCCGCCGACGATGAGCGTGTCGAAGCGGCTCGGGGCGGGGCTGGTTGCCATCACGATTCTGCCTCATTTTTCATCATCACGTCTTTCATTGCATAAAAATCATGCAGCATGATCGTCCCGAAGGCTCGATTCCGCAGCTCCGGCCAACTGGCACGGTGTTTGCGCTGCAGCAAGGAGATGTGGAGACCGGCGTTCCCTTGCGCCGGGCCCCGCTCCGAAATGATGGACGGAACGCAGCAGGAGAGATGCATGCCGACGACCCACCCGATTATCGAGCCCCCGATCCCCGTGCTCAAGAGGCGAATGCCGGCGATCGGCGTCTTCCTGTCGATCCTTTTCTGCAGCCAGGGCTCCATGGCGCAGGAGGCTGCCGCGGCTGCTCCCGGCGTCGCTCCCGAAACCGCCTACATTCTCAACACCCTGCTGTTCCTGATCGCCGGCTTTCTCGTCATGTTCATGGCGGCGGGTTTCGCCATGCTCGAGGCCGGGCTCGTGCGCAAGCGCAG
>JAGREZ010000531.1:0-1041 GCA_020446285.1 Geminicoccaceae bacterium | reverse complement strand
TCGATCTGGTCGCCCGATGACAGCGCGGCGCTGGCCGGCGATTTCAGTGGCGGTTATGCCGCATCCTCCGACTGGTTCTTCCAGATGGTGTTCGTCGCCACGGCCGCCTCGATCGTCTCGGGTACGCTTGCCGAGCGCATCAAGATCTGGCCGTTTCTCGGCTTCGTCGTCCTGCTCACCGGCCTGCTCTATCCGGTCACCGGTGCCTGGCAGTGGGGCGGTGGCTGGCTCGCCGAGCGCGGCTTCGCCGATTTCGCCGGTTCCACCCTCGTGCATTCGGTCGGCGGCTGGGCCGCGCTTGCCGGCGTTCTCCTGCTCGGAGCGCGCGCCGGACGGTTCGGACGTGACGGCCGCTCGCACCCGATGCCCGGCAGTTCGCTGCCGCTCGCCACACTCGGCACCTTCATCCTCTGGCTCGGCTGGTTCGGCTTCAATGGCGGTTCGCAACTCGCCATGGGCACCGGTGCGGATGCCATCGCGATTGCCAACATCTTCATCAACACCAACATCGCCGCCTGTGGCGGTGTCGTTGCCGCCATGCTCGCGAGCCGGCTGCAGTTCGGCAAGATCGACCTGACGCTGACGCTCAACGGTGCCATCGGCGGGCTCGTGTCGATCACCGCCGAGCCGCTCGCGCCGGGGCTCGGCATGTCGCTGCTCGTCGGTGCGATCGGCGGCATCCTCGTCGTGGTTACCGTACCGATCCTCGACAAGCTGCGGATCGACGATGTGGTCGGCGCCATTCCCGCCCATCTGGTCTGCGGCATCTGGGGCACGCTCGCGGTTGCGATCAGCAATGCCGACGCGACCTTCGCCACCCAGGCGCTCGGCGTCGTGTCCGTCGGCGCGTTTACATTCATCTGTTCCCTCGTCATCTGGTTCGTGCTGCGCATGACCGTCGGCATCCGCATCCACGAGGAGGACGAGGCGACCGGTATCGACCAGGCCGAGATCGGGATGGAAGCCTATCCCGAATTCGGTCCCGGCGGCGCGGCCTGAGCGTCGGAGGCCCGCCATTCGCCGGATAGCCTGCCCGGGAAG
>JAGREZ010000530.1:2099-6272 GCA_020446285.1 Geminicoccaceae bacterium | reverse complement strand
GGTTCGGGGCTCGATGCGGGGCAGAACGGCATCATGCTCAGTGTCTGGATCGCCGGAAACATCGTCTTTCAGGTGCCGGTCGGCTGGATCGCCGACCGATGGTCACGCACGGGTATGCTTGCCCTGATGTGTCTCGTCAGCCTCGCGAGTCTCGCCTGCCTGCCCTGGCTGATCGCTGATCCGTTGTGGCTCTGGCCCTTGATGCTGCTGATGGGCGCCAGTCTCGGATCGCTCTATACGCTCAGCCTGGCCCTTCTGGGCGAGAAATTCCGTGGTGCGGATCTCGCCGTCGCCAACACTGGCTTCATCATCGCTATCGAAATGGGGGTGATGGTCGGCCCGCCCGTCGGCGGCACGGCGATGCACCTGTTCGGCGATGCAGCGCTCGTACCGACCTTCTGCGCGCTTCTGTTCCTGCACTTCCTCGTGATCGTCAGGCTCCGCCGTCGCGGAATGCCCTGAGCCAGCCGAGGCCGGCTTCGGTATCGTTGCCGCGCGGCCTGTATTCAGCACCGATGAACCCGTCAAAACCCATTGCATCGACGGCCCTGATGACGCGGTCGAGGGCAACCTCGCCCTCGTCCGGTTCCTGGCGCGAGGGCACGGCGGCAATCTGGATGTGGCCGATCCAGGGCAGATGCGCCTCGATCCGCCTGACGAGGTCGCCCTGCATGATCTGGGTATGGTAGCAGTCGAACATGATCTTCACGTTGGGGCGGTCCAGTTCTTCGATCAGCATGCGGGCCTCCTCGACGATCGAAATGAAATAACCCGGTGCATCGCGCTGGTTGATCGGCTCGATGAGAATGCTGACATTCGACGGTGCGGCCCGGTCGGCGGCATAGGCGAGATTGTCGAGAAAGGTTTTGCGACTGCCATTCTTGCCGGCCATGACATGGACATTCGCGACCCCGGCTTCGGCAGCATAATCCACCGCCTGACGGATCGCCGCCCTTGCCTCGTCCTCGCGTCCGGGCAGGGCGGCAAGGCCGAAATCGCCCTTGTCGACATTGCCGCGAACGGTGTTGAGCCCGAGCATCGGCAGTCCCGTTTCGTCGAGTACGGCGCGGAGGTCTTCCGTTGTCGTCGTATAGGGCCAATGGCATTCCACCGCATCGAACCCCGCCGCCCTGGCCGCGCGCACGGCGTCGACCAGAGACAGTTCCGTCCAAAGGAATCCGAGATTGGCCGAATAGCGCGCCATGATTGTTCCCCTCCGTTCTTTCGCGATTCCAGCACAACATGCCGGCATTCCGCCGGTCAGGCCAGTGTCCGTCTCAATCGTCGATCTCCCGGATCCCGTCCCGATAGAGACGGTAGCGCTTCTTGTAGGCTTCCACGCCACGGCGGATACCTTCGATCTGGGCATCGCTCACCGTTCCGACGATCTTGCCGGGGATGCCCATGACGAGGCTGCCGGCGGGGATTTCCCTGCCTTCGGGGATGAGCGCCTTGGCGCCGATGAGGCAATTCTCCCCGACCCTCGCACCGTTGAGCACCATGGCACCCATGCCGATCAGGCAACCATTACCGATGGTGCAGCCATGCAGCACCGCCATATGTCCGACGGTGACATCATCGCCGATGTCGAGCGGGAAGCCCGGATCGGTGTGCAGGACGCAATTGTCCTGGATGTTGGTACCGTTGCCGATGCGGATCGGCTCGTTGTCGCCGCGCAATGACGCGGAAAACCAGATGCTTGCTTCGGATCCGAGCCGAACGTCGCCGGCGACGGCCGCGTTCGGCGCGATCCAGAATTCCCCGTCGCTCGTCGTCGGACGGAGCCCGTCGAGGGCATAGCGCATGACAATCTCTCCGATCGCTGGCATCAACTGTCGACATGGATGCCGGCTGAAGGGAAAGGGCACAAGGGATGGAAATCGCTACAAATGAGGATTTCCCTGAAATTCGCGAGGCGATCGCGCGTCTTTGCGAGCCATTCGATGATCGTTACTGGCAGGATCTCGACCGCAGGATGGACTATCCCGAGGAGTTCGTCCGTGCGCTGAGCGAGGCGGGTTTCCTCGGTGCTCTCATTCCCGAGGAACATGGCGGGTCCGGTCTGTCGCTGCGCGCGGCCACGGTCATTCTGGAGACGATCCACAGGAACGGCTGCAATGCCGCTGCCTGCCATGCGCAGATGTACATCATGGGTACGCTTCTTCGCCATGGCAGCGAGGCGCAGAAGAAAGCCTATCTGCCGGGCATCGCCTCCGGCGAGCTTCGCCTGCAGGCATTCGGCGTGACCGAGCCCACCTCCGGCACCGACACGAGCTCGCTCAAGACACGCGCGGTGAAGAAGGGTGACCGCTGGATCGTCAATGGCCAGAAGGTCTGGACCAGCCGGGCAAAGCAGTCCGATCTGATGGTGCTCATCGCCCGCACGACACCGGTCGAGGAGGTGAAGCGGCGCAGCGACGGGCTCTCGGTGTTTCTGGTCGACATGCGCGAGGTGCTCGGCAAGGGACTGGAGATCCGTCCCATCGACGCGATGATCAATCACAATACCAACGAGATCTTCATGTCGGAGATGGAGCTGCCGGAAGATGCGCTCATCGGCGAGGAAGGGCGCGGGTTCCGCTATATTCTCGATGGCATGAACGCCGAGCGCATCCTGATTTCGTCCGAGTGCATCGGCGACGCGCGCTGGTTCATCGACCGCGCATCGACCTATGCCCGCGACCGGCATGTCTTCGGCCGTGCCATCGGCCAGAATCAGGGGATCCAGTTCCCCATCGCCCGTGCCCATGCCGAGACCGAGGCTGCCGATCTGATGGTGCGCAAGGCCGCCGGCCTGTTCGATGCCGGCGAACCTTGCGGCGGCGAGGCGAACATGGCCAAGCTGCTGGCGTCGGAAGCGTCATGGCATGCGGGCGAGGCGGCGATGCAGACCCATGGCGGTTTCGCCTTCGCCAGCGAATACGCCATCGAGCGCAAATGGCGCGAAACCCGCCTCTACCAGATCGCCCCGATCTCGACCAATCTCATCCTCGCCTTTCTGGCTCATCAGGTGCTGGGACTGCCGAAGAGCTACTGAGCAACGACGGGCGCGGGCGGCAGGTGGAATATTCCTTATCGGCCATGGTGGTTGTTGCCGATGCCATGAACCCCATTCGCGGATCAGGATCGATCGATGAGACCAGCGCACGCCGAAATCTCGCTTGCCGCCCTTTCCGCCAATCTCGAAGTGGCGCGGCGTCTGGCCGGGACGGCCGAGGTGACGGCGGTGGTCAAGGCGAATGGCTATGGCCATGGTGCGGTCCGTATCCTGCCGGCCCTTGCGGATGCGAAAAGACTGGCCGTGGCAGCCATCGAGGAAGCGGTCATCCTGCGCGAGGCCGGCGCAAGACAGCCGATCCTCCTGCTCGAAGGCGTGTTCGAGGAAAATGAACTCGCGCTCTGTGACCGCCTGGGCTTCGAGATCGGCATTCACGAGCCCGGGCAGATCGCCATGCTGGAACGGGCGTCACTCACGCGCGCTCTTCCCGTCTGGCTGAAGCTCGACAGCGGCATGGGTCGGCTCGGCGTTCGCCCCGACGCCTTCGCCGCTGCCCATGCCCGCCTGCTCGATTGTCGTAACACGGCATCGATCACTCTCATGAGCCATCTTGCGTCGGCTGATGATCCCGGATCGTCGCAGACCCGCGCTCAGCTGGATATCGTGGAGCGGGTGTTCGCCAGCCTTCCCGGCGATCGCTCGCTTGCCAATTCCGCCGGGTTGATGAGCTGGCCGGAGGCCCGTGCCGATATCGTCCGCCCCGGGATCATGCTCTATGGCGTCACACCGATGGCGGGGCGAACCGGGGTGGAGGACGGGCTGACGCCGGTCATGACGCTCGGAACCGGTCTCATCGCGGTCAAGGAGCTGCAGCCCGGCGATACGGTCGGTTATGCGGCATCGTGGACGGCGGGCAAGCGCCATCGCATCGGCATTGCCGCGATCGGCTACGGTGACGGCTATCCCAGACATGCGCCCACGGGAACGCCGGTGCTCGTCGATGGCAAGCGCACGCGGCTGGTGGGGCGGGTGTCGATGGACATGATCGCCATTGATCTGGACGGGTTCGGCGAGGCAACGGGCGTCGGCGCGCCGGTCACGCTCTGGGGCGAGGGGCTGCCCGTCGAGGAGGTGGCCGAAGCGGCCGGCACCATCGGCTATGAGCTTCTGTGCGG
>JAGREZ010000530.1:0-2021 GCA_020446285.1 Geminicoccaceae bacterium | reverse complement strand
CGCCCGGGACGTATGCCGCATGCAGGATCGCAAGACCGTCTTCATCACCGGTGCCTCGCGCGGCATCGGCCATTCCACCGCGCAGCATTTCGTTCGCAATGGCTGGCGGGCGATCACCTGCTCGCGCGAGCCGGTACCGCCGCAATGTCCGCGCAACGAGCGCCATGCGCATATAACGGTGGATCTTGCCGATACCCACGGTCTCGACGAGGCTATGGAAAGGCTCGACGACATTCTCGACGGTGGCGAGCTTCATGCGCTTGTCAACAATGCCGGCTATTCACCCAAGGCGGAAGAGGGCAAGCGGCTCGGCTGTCTCGACGGCGAGCTCGCCATCTGGGAAAAGACCTTCGCCATCAATTTCATCGCTCCCGTCTTCTTCAGCCGCGCCGCTGCGCCGCTGCTCGCGAGGACCGGCGGTGCCATCGTCAACATCACCTCCATCGCCGGCCACCGTGTCCACCCCTTCGCCGGATCGGCCTACAGCACCTCCAAGGCTGCGCTGACCGCCCTTACCCGCGAACTCGCCGCCGACCTCGCTCATCTCGGCATCCGCGTGAATGCCGTCTGCCCCGGCGAGATCAACACCGCGATCCTCTCGCCGGGTACGGAAAAACTGGTCGAACGCATTCCCATGAAACGCCTCGGCTCCCCCGAGGAAGTCGCCGCCGCCATCCTCTACCTCTGCAGCGAACAGGCCTCCTATATCACCGGCGCGGAAATTCCGGTGAATGGCGGGCAGGATGTTTTCTGAACCGGAACATGACCGTCATGAGCGGCAATTCGGCTCTGTGATCTTCAAGGCGCGCGCATTTGCCGCTAGTGCATCGTCTCGGGCAGGTCGTACGGATCTGTCTGACCGATCGATGCAAGAACAAGGGGCCAGTGCCCGGGCGGATGACCTGAAGTGAATGCGCCGGTGCAGCGGTCTTCATGGCGGAAGCAGGGAGGAGGCAACCGGTGGACGAGGGATTCGATTATGTCATAGTCGGGGCCGGAACGGCCGGGTGTGCGCTGGCGAACAGGCTTTCGGCGGATCCGAAGCGGCGGGTGCTGTTGCTCGAGGCGGGAGGCAATGACAGCTATCCGTGGATTCACGTTCCCATCGGCTATCTCTACACACAGAACAATCCGCGCACGGACTGGTGTTTCAGGACCGACCATGATCCGGGGCTCAATGGCCGGGCGCTGAACTATCCGCGTGGCAAGGTGCTGGGCGGCTGCTCCTCCATCAACGGCATGATCTACATGCGGGGACAGGCGCGGGACTATGACCGATGGCGGCAGTTCGGCAATGAGGGCTGGTCATGGGATGATGTGCTGCCCCTGTTCAAGCGCTCGGAGGATCATTTCGCCGGAGGCGACGAGATGCACGGGGCCGGCGGCGAATGGCGGGTGGAAGAGCCACGCGTGCGCTGGGACATCCTCGATACCTTCCGTGACGCGGCGGAGCAGGCGGGTATCCCGCGATCCGACGATTTCAATCGCGGCAACAACGAGGGCTGCGGCTATTTCCAGGTCAACCAGCGGCGCGGCGTGCGCTGGACTACCGCCAAGGCGTTTCTTCGGCCGGCAGGAAAGCGCTCCAATCTGGTCGTCGTCACACGCGCACAGACCACTGGCCTTCTGCTCGATGGCAGGCAATGTGTCGGTGTGGCTTATGAGGAAAATGGCATCACCAAGGAGATCCGCGCGCGTCGCGAGGTCATTCTCTGCGCGGGCGCCATCGGTTCGCCACAGCTCCTCCAGCTCTCCGGCATCGGCGATGGCGGGTTCCTGCGGGGCTGCGGCATCGAGGTCGCTCACGATCTCGCCGGTGTTGGCGAGAACCTGCAGGATCACCTGCAGTTGCGGCTGATCTTCAGGGTTCGCGACGCCGTTACACTCAACGAGCAGGCGCAGACCTGGTGGCAGAAGGGGCTGATGGGCCTCGACTGGTTCTTCAACCGGCGCGGTCCGCTCACCATGGCGCCTTCGCAGCTCGGCGCGTTCGCGCGTTCCGACGACAGCTTCGAGACGCC
>JAGREZ010000072.1 GCA_020446285.1 Geminicoccaceae bacterium | reverse complement strand
CCAGCTCGCCGCCCTGCTCGCCTTTCACCGGATCGACCTGGTGCTCGATGTCGGTGCCAATGAAGGGCAGTATGGCGCGATGCTGCGGCGTCTGGGCTATGGCGGCCGCATCCAGTCCTTCGAACCGCTGCCCGAAGCCCACGCAATGCTGCGCGAACGGGCCTGTGGCGATCCCCTCTGGGAGGTGGCGCCGCCCATGGCGCTCGGTGCGGAAAACGGTGTCGTGACCATCGAGCGGTCGCGGGAGAGCGACATGAGTTCGATCCTGCCGCAATCCCCGACGCTGGAGCGCATATCGCCCGGTTCGGCCATCGCCGAACGCATCGAGGTGGAGATGCGTCGGCTCGACGAGGTCGGGCTGGCCGCTGGCGACCGCCTGCATCTCAAGGTCGATGTGCAGGGATACGAGCCATGGGTGCTCGATGGCGCGGCGGGCCTGTTCGATCGTTTCGTTTCCGTGCAACTGGAAATGGCACTCCTGGCCGTCTATGAGGGGGAACGTTCGTGGCGCGCGGTCACCGACAGGATGGAAGCCAGCGGTTTCGAGCTGCACCTTCTCGTTCCGGGCTATTTCGAGCGCAAGCTTGCCCGGCAATTGCAGGTCGATGGCGTGTTCGTGCGCCCCGGCGCCTGAAGAAAAAAGAGAGACCATGAAAGATCCCGGATCACCGAGTTCGATTCTCACTCCCGTTCATCCGGCGGGCTGGCCCTTCATTGCGGTATTCTTCGTCGTCGCGGTGATTCTCGGGTTTGTCTGGATGCCGCTTTTCTGGGTCGGCCTCCTGCTCACGGGCTGGTGTGTCTATTTCTTCCGCGATCCGCCGCGCACGACGGTCGACGATCCGCATGTGGTGACGAGCCCCGCCGACGGAATGGTCCAGCATACAGGAGCGAGGGTGCCGCCGCCCGAACTGGAGATGGGCGACCGGCCGCTGCCCTGTGTCGGTGTCTTCATGAATGTCTTCGATGTGCATGTGAACCGCACGCCGGTCATCGGCCGGATCGTGCGGCGCGCCTATCACAAGGGCAGGTTCCTCAACGCCTCGCTCGACAAGGCGTCGGACGAGAACGAGCGCCAGTCCTTCCGTATCGCCATGGATGACGGCCGCGATGTCGGTCTCGTCCAGATCGCCGGCCTCGTTGCAAGGCGTATCATCGCCTTTCGCGGCGAGGGTGACGAGCTGCATGCCGGCGAGCGTGTCGGTCTGATCCGTTTCGGCAGCAAATGTGATATCTACATGCCCGAGGGGACCGTGCCGCTGGTACTGCCCGGCCAGCGGGCCATTGCCGGCGAGACGGTGATCGCGAGACTGGATGGCGGGCAAACCGGGCGACGGGGGCGCACGAGCTGATGACCGATCCTGCCGTTTCGAGAGAGGCAAGGCGCCGCCTGCGGCCCAAGCCGCTCATCACGCTGTTGCCCAACATGCTCACCGTGCTCGGCCTTTGCGCGGGCATGACGGGCATGCGCTATGCCCTCGACGGGCGCTGGTCGCTCGCGGTCGGGCTCATCATCGCCGCTGTCGTTTTCGACGGGCTCGACGGCCGCTCGGCGCGTCTGCTCAAGCTGGAAAGCAAGCTCGGCGAACAGCTGGACAGTCTTGCCGATTTTCTCAGTTTCGGCGTGGCACCCGCCTTCGTCATCTATCTCTGGGTCCTGCACGATGTCCGCGCGATCGGCTGGGCGCTGGCGATGCTGTTCGCCACCTGCTGCGCGCTCCGCCTCGCCCGGTTCAATGCCGAACTCGACGACCCCGCCAAGCCGGCCTGGATGAACAACTTCTTTTCCGGCATTCCGGCACCCGCCGCCGCCGGTCTGGCGCTGACGCCCATGGTCGGCTCGTTCGTCTTCGGCGAGGAGATCGCCCGCGGCTGGTTTCTCAATGCGGCGGTCATCGTCTTCGTCGCGGTGATGATGGTCAGCCGGGTGCCGACCTATTCGATCAAGAAGCTGCGGGTGCCGCAGACCTTCGTGATCCCGACATTGCTCGCGGGCGGAATGCTGCTCGTCTTCCTTGTCACGGAAACCTGGGCGACGCTGCTGGCGGTAGGCTGCGTGTATGCGCTGGCACTGCCGGTCGCATGGCTGCATTCGAGGCGCTACGCCGCGGCCGCAGGGCGTGAATCCGGGGAGGATGCGCCGGCGGAAGGGGAGGGGGAGTCGGTGGCTGCGGCGACATCCGGGGCCGAAACGCGCGAGGATGGCCGCATCGTGCAGATCGACAAGAACCGCAAGGTCTGACGGCGCCGGTCACCATGCTCGATCCGCTGCTGCGTCCCCTGATCGACGTTCCGCTGCTGGTCATGGGCCGCCGCCTGCGCGCATGGTCCCTGTCGGCGAATGCGATCACCTGGGCGGGCTTCGGACTCGGCATCGGCTGCATGATCGCGGTGGCATCCGGCAGTTTCGGGATCGCGCTCCTCCTCCTGTTTGCGAACCGTCTCGCCGATGGCCTGGA
This sequence comes from Geminicoccaceae bacterium, assembly GCA_020446285.1. Taxonomy (GTDB): domain Bacteria; phylum Pseudomonadota; class Alphaproteobacteria; order Geminicoccales; family Geminicoccaceae; genus JAGREO01. The sequence continues at coordinate 374 of JAGREZ010000072.1, read as the reverse complement.
CGGTGCCGTCGCGCGCCTCGAAGGTGTGACCGATCTCGGCGGGTTTCTCGATATCACCCTCGATTTCATCTTCTATTCCGGTTTCGTCTTCGCATTCGCGGTCCACGATCCGCAAGCAAACGGTCTTGCCGCCGCCTTTCTCGTCTTTTCCTTCATCGGCACCGGCAGTTCGTTTCTTGCATTCGCCATCATGGCGGCGCGGCGCGGGCTCGCGACCGAAAGGCGGGGGAAGAAATCGCTCTACTATCTGGGCGGGCTCACCGAAGGATCCGAGACGATCGGGCTGTTCATCCTTCTCTGCCTGTGGCCGTTGGCGTTTCCTCTCGCCGCCTGGATTTTCGGCCTGCTCTGCTGGATCACCACGGCGAGCCGCA
>JAGREZ010000071.1:7607-8209 GCA_020446285.1 Geminicoccaceae bacterium | reverse complement strand
GAGATTGCCGGGTGCATGGATCCCTTGAAAGGATGGGCATGCGACTGATCATCGTTGGCGAACATGGCAGGGAGATCGCGGAAGCCAGCCGGATCGCCGCCGGTCGGGGCGCCGATGTCCGCCATCTGGAGAGCCTTTCGGCCGCGCTTGGCGAACTGCGCTCCGGCCGCAGCGCGGACGTCATGCTCATCGAGGCCGGCCGTGATATCGCCGGTGCCATCCGTTCGCTGGTTGCCGAACATATCCACCTGCCGGTGATCGCTTATGGAATTGACAGTGACCCGCGCAAGGCGGTGGCTGCCATTCGCGCCGGTGCGATGGAATTCCTGCCGCTGCCCCCCGACCCCGAACTGATCTCGGCCATTCTCGAAGCGGTCTGCGAGACCCGCGAGGAACTCATTTTCGAGGATCCGGCGATGGCGCGGGTGATGGCGCTCGCCCGCCAGTATGCACCCGCCGATGCGAGTGTCCTCATCACCGGCGAGAGTGGCACCGGCAAGGAGGTGATGGCCCGTTTCATCCATGGCCACAGCCGCCGCGCAAAGGGAGCGTTCGTTTCCGTGAACTGTGCCGCAATCCCGGAAAACCTGCTTGAATCGGAA
>JAGREZ010000071.1:0-7546 GCA_020446285.1 Geminicoccaceae bacterium | reverse complement strand
GCCGATGGCGGCACGCTCCTGCTCGACGAGATCAGCGAGATGGATGTCCGTCTGCAGGCCAAGCTCCTGCGTGTGATCCAGGAACGCGAGATCGACCGGGTCGGCGGCAGCAGGCCCGTCCGCGTCGATATCCGCCTCATCGCCACCAGCAACCGCAATCTCGACGAGGCGGTGGCGCAGGGGATTTTCCGCGAGGATCTCCTCTACCGCCTGAACGTCCTCAACATCCACCTGCCGCCATTGCGCGAACGTCCCCGCGATGTTGCCGCGCTCGCCGCACATTTCGCGAAGAAACATGCCGCTACCAACGGATTGCCGCCCCGCGACCTGTCGGCTGCGGCGCTCCAGAGGCTTGCCGGACATGGCTGGAAGGGAAATGTCCGCGAACTGGAAAACTGCATTCATCGCGCGGTGCTGCTGGCGACGGGTGACGAGATCGGCGTCGACGCGATCATCCTCGGTGCGGGACCGGACAACGCGCAGGCGGCGAGGCGTTCGACCGACAGGGCGCTGGTTGGCCGGACCGTCGCCGATGTCGAGCGCGATCTCATTCTCGAAACGCTCGATCACACCATGGGCAACCGCACCCATGCTGCCACCATTCTCGGAATTTCCATCCGCACGCTGCGCAACAAGCTCCGCCAGTACAATGAGGAGGGAATCGCCGTGCCGCCGGCACATGCCGATGCTCCGGCCGCGATCCTTCCCGGATCGGGGCGCTGACGGACATGGCAACCGAACTCGGCGATCTGCGCAAGGACCTTCTGCCGACCGTCCTGAACACGCTGCGGCAGAGCGACATCCTCATGGCACTGGGGGTGATCGGCATTCTGGTCGTGCTGATCCTGCCGCTGCCGGGCTTTCTGCTCGACATCATGCTGGCACTCTCCATCACATTCTCGGTGATGGTGCTGCTGACATCGCTGTTCATCGAGCGACCGCTCGATTTCAACGCATTTCCGACGGTGCTGCTGATCGCGACCATGCTCCGGCTGTCGCTCAACCTCGCCTCCACCCGGCTCATCCTCGCCAACGGGCATGAGGGACCGGATGCGGCGGGGCAGGTGATCGAGGCCTTTGGCGGCTTCATCATGCAGGGCAACTTCGTCATCGGCATCATCGTCTTCGCCATCCTCATCATCGTCAATTTCGTCGTCATCACCAAAGGCTCGGGACGTATCGCCGAGGTGGCCGCGCGCTTCTCCCTCGATGCCATGCCGGGCAAGCAGATGGCGATCGATGCGGATCTCTCCGCCGGTCTCATCGACGAGGCTTCGGCGAGAAAGCGGCGCAAGGAACTGGAAGAGGAGAGCGCGTTCTTCGGCGCGATGGACGGTGCGGCCAAGTTCGTGCGCGGCGATGCCGTCGCCGGTCTCATGATCACCTTCATCAATCTCGTCGCCGGGCTCGTCATCGGCGTCGGCCAGATGGGGATCAGCTTTTCCGATGCGGCGACCAGCTACACCATTCTCACCGTCGGCGACGGCCTGGTTTCGCAGATCCCGGCCCTCATCGTTTCAACCGCCGCCGGCCTGCTGGTCTCCAAGGCGGGTGTCGCCGGCCGTGCCGATGTCGCGCTCTTCGGTCAGCTCGGCGCATTCCCGCAGGCGATGGGCGTTACCAGCGGCCTTCTGGTCCTGCTCGCCGTTCTGCCGGGATTGCCCGCCTTGCCGTTTCTGCTCCTTGCAGGCGGGACCGGCTACATCGCATGGCGAACGCGCAAGGGTGCGCAACCATCGTCCGCAAGGGCGCGTGCCGGCCAGGCCGGCGAGACGGGCGGCGACGACGAGGATGCGCAAGCCGAAAAAAAGCCGGCGAAACCGGCCGAAGAGCCCATTTCGCAGGTCCTGCACATCGATCCGATCCGCCTCGAACTGGGCTATGGCCTGCTGCCACTCATCAGCGAGAGCGGGTCCGGACGCCTTACCGACCAGATCAGGGCGCTGCGCCGCCAGCTCGCCTCCGAACTCGGCTTCGTCATGCCGTCGGTCCGCATTCAGGACAATATTCAACTGCCGGCCAATACCTATACCGTGAAGGTCAAGGAAATGGAGGCCGGACGCGGTGACATCCGTCCGAACATGCTGCTGGTGATGGATCCCCAGGGCGGTGACATCACCCTGCCGGGTGAGGCGACGACCGAGCCGACATTCGGTCTCGCCGCGACCTGGATCGCCCGGTCGCTCCGCGAGGAGGCCAGTTTCAAGGGCTATACGGTGGTGGATCCGGCGACCGTGGTGACCACCCACATCACCGAGCTGGTGAAGGACAATCTCGCCGACATGCTGAGTTTCGCCGAGACGCAGAAGCTGCTCAAGGATCTCGATGAGGACTATCAGAAGCTGCTCGCCGACCTGGTTCCCGGACGGATCAGTGCTGCCGGCATCCAGCGGGTGCTGCAGGGCCTGCTTGCCGAGCGCGTGTCCATCCGCGACCTGCCACTCATACTCGAAGCCATCGGCGAGGCACTGAGTCACACCCAGAACGTGATTTTCATCGTCGAACATGTGCGCGCCCGGCTTGCCCGGCAGATCAGCAATTCGGCCACCGGCCCCGGCGGCTACATTCCGTTGCTCACGCTCTCCTCGGCGTGGGAGGGCGCCTTCTCCGAGGCGCTGGTGGGGCAGGGTGACGAACGCCAGCTGGCCATGGCGCCGGCAAGGCTGCAGGAATTCATCCGGGCCATGCGCGATGCGTTCGAAAAACAGGCGATGCGTGGCGAATTGCCGGTCATCGTCACCTCGCCGGCGATCCGCGCCTATGTCCGCTCGATCGTCGAACGCTTTCGTCCCTCGACGGTGGTTCTCTCGCAGAACGAGATTCACCCGAAGGCGAGAATCAAGACGCTCGGGCAGATCTGAGCATGAGCGGGGTGGGCGGCATGCCCCAGCGACTGCCCGTAGCGGCCGGCGACAGTACGGCTGCCGGCGATGCGAGGGCGGGACGGGCGGAGGCCACGAACAGGGCGGCGTCGAATGCGGCCAATCTGCGCCGGCTGGACCTCACCGTCGCCGACAGCATGGGACGTCGGGTCGTGGCGCAGGGCAGCATGGGCCGGGTCGCGCTCGAACTGCCTGAGCCCGTGCCGGCCGGAACGCGGATCGGTCTCGAACATCCGGCTGGTGCGCGCCCTCCCATCGGCACCGGTCTCGCGATCATCGACATCGACGGCCGGCCGCCACCGGTTGCGCAGGTGGCGAAAGTGATCGACATCCGCAGCATCGACACCGTGCCCGCGCGTCCCGGCCCCGTGGTCCGGGCGCAATTGTATGTCGATGGCAAACCGGTCGCTGGCGCGTCCATCGACGTCCGTCTGCAGCCGCAGGTTGCACGGGTGACGGGAGGGATGGAAACCGCTCCGGCGACTGCGACGGCACAGTCCGCAGCGGCGGCTGAGCGGATGCCGCGACCGGCGGCAGCTCCCATCTTGACCGTGTCCCTTCCGACTGCGTCATCGGCCCCGGTGCCGGCGAGCGTTCCGTTGCCGTCACCGCAACGGCCTGTGGGCTCGTCCGGCACTCTTGTCGTGGAATCCGGTGCATCGCGGCCGGCGGCAGGTCCGGCTGCGGGAGCGCCATCGCCATCACCGACGGGGTCGTCGATGTCGCCGCCATTGTCTCCGGTGTCTCCGGTATTTCCGGGGCCGTCCACGGCTGCCGCACGGCAGGTTCCCGTGGCCGACGGGGATATGCGAATGCCCGTCCCGCAACCGGGACCGGAACGACAGACGACCGCGCAGATGCCGTCGATCGCGCCGGTAACGTCACCGCCTGCCGCAGTGGCCGCTTCCACGGCTGCCATTTCCTCCACCTCCATGGTCACGGAGCAGGCGATCGTGCTTCGTGTGAGCGGACATCTGGGTGATGGAAGGCCCGTCCTCGCGCTCGGTCCGGCCCTGCTCGTCGTCGAGGAGCCGATCCCCGAACTGCCGGAGGAGGCGCTCGTCGGGGTAAGGCTGGTCGATCCGATGCAGGGTGTCGGCATCGACGGACAGGGTTCGCCGGATGATGGTGTCGAGGCGCTGATGCGCGCACTCATGGCGAGAGCGAAGGCGCACGACGGATCTTCCGGCATGCGCCTGCCCGTGGACGAGCGGCTCGGCCAGCGTCTGCTCGATCAGGATGCGCGGCTGCGCCTGCCGGCTCCGGCCGAATCCGCCGGCGAGGAAGGGCGGGCCCATGGAACGGCATCGGCCGGCGAGCGCGCATCCATGGACACAGCGCGCCCGGCGGTGATCGACGGCGGTCCGGATGGCTGGCGCGGTATTGCCGGAATGCTCGGCGAGCACGATCCCGCTGTGCCGCTTTCGCAATGGCTCAAGGAGGCGCGCACGGAAGACGGCGGGCGGGATGCGGATCCCGACCGCGACCATCTGGCACTGCATCTGGAATTCTCCGAACTCGGCCGGGTGCGTGTCGATCTTTATCTCGACGATGGTCTGCTGCGCGCGTCGGTCGTGACGGAAAGGGAACTGCCGCCGCCGATCCGGCTCGAGATTGCCGATCTGTTCGGTGCGGCGCTGGAGCTTTCCGGCATGGACGGCCAGCTCGTCTTTCGCGTCGATCGCAGGGGCGCCGGCCAGCCGACGGCGTCGGCCGTCTCGACACGCATGATCGAAATCTGAGTTTTCCGTCAGATGAGAGCCATTTTGCGGTCGAACGCTCTATATCTGTCGCAGGAGCCCCACGCCCGCGGGTGATGATGGTGCGAACAGACTGGAGGAGCGTCATGAAACGGTCGGTCATGTTTTCCCGGATTCAGGCATCCCTGATCCTTGTCGTTGCCGGTTGCGCTTCGGTGGAGGCGGGGCCGGCCGAACAGACGCTCGACAGTTCGACCGGGGTGATACGGATCGAGCGGATGCTCGGCGATCTCGACGAACCCTGGGCGGTCGCCTTCCTCGCGGACGGTGCCTGGCTCGTGACCGAACGCGATGGCCGCCTTCTCCTTGTCGAGGATGGCAAGGCGAGGGAAGTGTCGGGCGTGCCGGAGGTCGTGGCCGAGGGGCAGGGCGGCCTGCTCGATGTCGCCGTCGCCCGTGACTTCAACGAGAGCGGAGAAATCTTCCTGAGCTATTCCCAGCCGGCGGATGGCGGCGCGCGGACGGCGCTCGCGCGTGCGCGCCTCGACCGTGACGGAGCGGGGCTGGAGGATGTCACGGTGATCTTCCAGATGTCCCGGGCGAGCACGAGCGGTCATCATTTCGGCAGCCGCATCGTCGAGGCGGATGACGGCACACTCTTTCTCACCGTCGGCGAACGTGGCGCGCGCGAACTGGCGCAGGATCAGGGCGTCCACAATGGCAAGGTCGTGCGGGTCAACCGCGATGGCTCCATTCCGCAGGACAATCCCTTTGCCGGTGGCGGCGGCCTGCCGGAGATCTGGTCATATGGTCACCGCAATCCGCAAGGCGCCACGCTCGGACCCGACGACCATCTGTGGACGGTTGAACATGGCGCGCGCGGCGGTGACGAGATCAACCGGCCCGAAGCCGGTCTGAATTACGGCTGGCCCGTGATCTCCTACGGCCGGCACTATACCGGCGGCAGGATCGGCGTCGGCACCCATGCGGATGGGATGGAGCAGCCGCTCTTCTACTGGGATCCGTCCATCGCACCCTCGGGCATGGCCTTCTGCCGCTGTGAACGCTTCCCCGGCTGGCGGGACAGCTTCCTCGTCGGTTCGCTCAAGTTCGACCTCATCTCGCGACTGGAACGGCGCGATGGTGGACTGGTAGAGGCCGAACGCCTGTTCGAGGGCGACTATGGCCGCATCCGCGATGTCCGCGTCGCACCGGACGGTTCCATCTGGTTTCTGTCCGTCATCGATGGTGCTGCCTATCGCGTGACGCCCGCGGACGGGTGAGCGAGAGCGCCCGCGGGCTGCATCCCGGTGATGGATCGTCAGTGATTCCCGGTCAATCGCACGAACAGTTCCTCGAGATCGGCCTCCTCGGTCTGCAGGTCGACGATGACGAGGCCCTCGGCGCGGACGGCCTCGAGGAAATCGCCGACCTTGGCGCGGCTCGGGTGATAGGAGACCTCGAGCCGGCCGCCATCGATCAGCCTGGCACCGCGTTCGACGAGCGCCGGCGGAACATCCGCGAGCGGCTCGAGGAAGGTCAGGGTCAGGCTCTTCTCGTCAAGCCGGCGCAGCAGTTTCGGCGTGCTGTCGCAGGCGACCAGCTCGCCCTGGTCGATGATGGCGATGGTGTCGCACATGGCCTCCGCCTCTTCGAGATAATGGGTGGTGAGCACGACCGTCACCCCCCGCTCGTTGAGTGTGCGCATGTGCCGCCAGAGCGAACGGCGAAGCTCGACATCGACACCGGCCGTGGGTTCGTCGAGAACGATCACCGGCGGATTATGAACGAGTGCCTTGGCCACGAGAAGGCGCCGGCGCATGCCGCCCGAGAGCGAGCGGGCATAGGCATCCGCCTTGTCGGCGAGGCCGACTGCCTCGAGAATCTCGCCCGTCCGGCGCCGGCTCTTCGGCACGCCATAGAGACCCGCCTGCAATTCGAGTGCCTGGCGCGGCGAGAAGAATGCGTCGAGATTGAGTTCCTGCGGCACGATGCCGATGGCCCGCCGGGCACGGCGCGGATGCTTGTCGATATCGATGCCGAAGATCCGCACGAGCCCCTCGCTCTTGTTCACGAGCCCCGCGAGGATGTTGATGGTGGTGGACTTGCCGGCGCCGTTGGGACCGAGCAGGCCGAAGATCGAACCCCTCGGGATTTCGAGATCGATACCCTTGAGGGCTTCCTTGCGTTCGCTCCCCTTGCCGGCATAGGTCTTGCGCAATCCCTTGAGTTCGATCGCCAGAGCTGGCAAATCCCGATTGCGGATGTCGGCCTGCCGCCTCGTGTCACCCGTGGACGGAAGTTCGCTCGTGGGCGATGCGGCGGTCGATGTCATGATCAATTCGTTCCCCTTGCATGGAGGTCCTGATGGCGAAGGTGGAAACAGGCGGCAGCTTCGAGGTCTTCATGTTCGAGGGCGGTGAAGTCGCTCTCGTGTCCTCGCGACATGTCAGCTGCACCGGCGCGGAAGGCACGCTCGGTCATCCGATCGAGTATATCGCGCTCGGTGCCGCAGGTGACGCGGTGTGCAATTATTGTGATCGACGTTTCCTTCATCTGTCCAACCCCGTGGCGAAGGCCGTGCGCGAGAAGGGCGAGCCTGTCGAGCATCCGGGTCGGGTGGCCTGATCCGCCTCGTGGATGCCGCCGCGCGGCACCGGGTCACGACAGCACCTCACCCGTGCAGCGCCCGCAACCGGCCCGTGACATAGACGAGCATGACCGCCGCGCCAAGCCACGCAACGCCGAGAATGCCGTTCCCGGTATCGAGTCATACCTCCACGATCGCGATCCTGTGCTATGATGAAGGCATTGAAAATCACGAAAGGAGGATATCATGCCTGATACTCATAGAGGTGGATGTTTTTGTGGTGCCGTCGAGATCGAAGTGACGGGAGAGCCTGCCGGCATGGGCTATTGTCATTGCGAGAGTTGCCGGACATGGTCGGCGGGTCCCGTCAACGC
>JAGREZ010000529.1 GCA_020446285.1 Geminicoccaceae bacterium | reverse complement strand
GATCCCTCGTCCGCGCTGCTCGAGGTTCTCGATCCCGAGCAGAATGCGAACTTCAACGATCATTATCTCGAGGTCGATTACGATCTTTCGGATGTGATGTTCGTGTGCACGGCCAACACGCTGCGGATGCCGCAGCCGCTGCTGGACCGCATGGAGATCATCCGTCTCGCGGGTTACACCGAGGACGAGAAGGTGGAGATTTCCAAACGCCACCTGATTCCCAAGCAACTCGAACAGCACGGCGTCGATACGAAGGAGTGGTCGATCACCGATGCGGCCCTTCTCGACCTGATCCGCTACTACACGCGTGAGGCGGGGGTGCGGAATCTCGAACGCGAGATCGCCGGTCTGATCCGCAAGGCGGTGAAGGAGATCGTCGCGGGTGAGCGCAAGTCCGTTCGCGTGACGCCCAAATCCCTGGAGCGCCATGCCGGTGTGCGCAAATATCGTTTCGGCGCGGCCGAGGACGAGAATCAGGTCGGCGTGACGACCGGTCTTGCCTGGACCGAGGTCGGTGGTGAACTGCTTTCGATCGAAGGCATCACCGTTCCCGGCAAGGGCAAGATGACGATCACCGGCAAGCTCGGCGATGTCATGCAGGAATCGATTCAGGCGGCGCGCAGCTTCGTTCGTGCACGCAGTGCGCAACTGGGGATCCGCGCCGATGCGTTCGAGAAGATGGACATCCATATCCATGTTCCCGAAGGCGCCACTCCCAAGGACGGACCTTCGGCGGGTGTCGCGATGGTGACATCCATCGTGTCGGTGCTCACCAAGATCCCCGTTCATGCCGATGTGGCGATGACCGGCGAGGTGACCCTGCGCGGCCGCGTCCTGCCGATCGGCGGTCTCAAGGAAAAGCTGCTCGCGGCGCTTCGCGGCGGTATCAAGACCGTTCTCATTCCCCAGGAGAACGAGAAGGATCTGGCCGAGATTCCGGAGAATGTGAAGAAGGGGCTCAAGATCATCCCCGTCTCCACGGTCGACGAGGTTCTCAAGGTAGCACTGACCGGAAAGCCGAAACCGTTGCCCGAAGAGGAACTGCTTGAGCCCGAAATCGCGGCACAGGCAGCACCCGGTGGCCAGGCGGGAACGGCCAGCCTGCCGAACTGACGCGACCGGTTGTCCAGCCTGACATGAACGGAACGATCGCCGGGGCCCCGATGCCCCGGCGATCTTCGTTTGCGGCGACGGGGTTCGCGGCGACGGGCCGTCACGCGGTCATTCTCTTTGCCGCGATCACCTGCTAGAGCGGTGGCGTTGTTCATCAGGAGAAGCTTGCATGTCGCCCATTCGTCCCGAGATCGCAGCACTGGAACGTTCCGGAATCGCCCGGATTGCGGTGGGGGCGCTCGACGATCCGGACGTGATTCCGCTCTGGTTCGGGGAAAGCGACATCGTCACGCCCGATTTCATCCGTGCCGCGGCAATCGCGGCCGTCGACAGGGGCGAGACCTTCTACTCCAACTCGCGTGGCTCGGCGCCGCTGCGTCAGGCGCTTCATCGCTATCATCAGAGGATTTACGGCCTCGATCCCGCGGATGAGCGCATCATCGTTCCCGGTTCGACCATGCTGGGCGTCATGCTGTCCGCGCAATGCATGCTCGGCGGCGGAGACGAGATCCTGCTGATCGGTCCGTACTGGCCGAATATCGGCTCCGTCTCTTCGATCTGCGGTGCGCGTACGCGCGAGGTGCGCCTGCGCGAGGGGCCGGACCGCTGGTGGCTCGACATGGACGAGGTGGCGGATGCGCTGACCGAGCGGACGAAGGCGGTCTATGTCAACACGCCATCCAATCCCACCGGCTGGATCATGTCCGTCGACGAACAGCGGGCACTCCTCGAGCTCTGCCGCAAGCGCGGTATCGGCATCATCTCCGACGAGGTGTATCACCGCAATGTCTTCAGCGGCCGGAATCCGGCACCGTCCTTTTTCGAGATCGCGGAGGAGGACGAGCCGGTTTTCATCGTGAACGGCTTCTCCAAGGGCTGGTGCATGACCGGCTGGCGGCTGGGCTGGGTGATCGGCCCGAAGCATCTGGCGGAACCGCTCGCCGTCCTGGCCGAATGCAACAATACGGGAGCGACCGTTTTCGCACAGGCCGGCGGCGTTGCCGCGCTGGACGAGGGCGAAGCGTTCATCGCCACGTTTGCCGAGCGCTGCCGGACCAACCGGGATGCGATCAACGAGATCATCGGCTCGCATGACCGCGTGTCCATGCTCGAACCCGAAGGCGCGTTCTATGCCTTTCCCCGGATCGAGGGTGTGAGCGACAGCCTTGCCCTCGCCCGGCGGATCCTGACCGAAACCAGGGTCGGTCTCTCGCCCGGCTATACGTTCGGCATCAACAATGAGAGCCATCTGCGCCTGTGTTTCGCGATCGAGACCGGCCGGCTGACGGCCGCTCTCGAGCGGGTTCGCGGTGTGCTCGACAATCTTTGATATCGGCAAGGGGAGGCCGGGAGATGCAGATCGAATGTGTCGTCGACAGCCATTCGCAGACAGGCGAGGGGGCGGTCTGGGACGATGCCGCGCAACGGCTCTGCTGGGTCGATATTCCGGCCGGTCTCGTGCACCGTTTCGATCCGGCAAGCGGTCGCAACGAGAGTCGCGGGCTTGATGAGGATGTCGCCTGTCTGGCCGTGCGCGAGAGCGGCGGACTCGTGATCGCGACGCGCAGCGGTTTTCACTTCCTCGATTTCGAGACGGGCGGGAAACATCCGATCGTCGATCCGGAAGCGCATCTGACGGAGCATCGCTTCAATGACGGCACCACGGACCCCCGCGGGCGGTTCTGGGCCGGCACGATGAAGGACCGGGGCAAGCCCGCCGCCGCCGGCTGCTTCTATCGTCTCGATCCGGATCTTCGCTGTCACGCCTGGGAGAGCGGCTTTTTCACGACCAACGGCCTCGCCTTCTCGCCGGACGGGCGGACGATGTATCTTTCCGATTCCCATGCCTCGGTGCGAACGATCTGGGCGTGCGACTATGATCTCGATGACGGTATTCCGTCGAACCGGCGGGTGTTCTTCGATACGCGTGCCGTCGCGGGGCGTCCGGATGGTGGCACAGTCGATGCGGACGGCTGCTACTGGATGGCGGGCGTGTCCGGCTGGCAGCTCGTGCGTCTGACGCCGTCGGGTACGATCGACCGGATCATCGACATGCCCGTCGAGCGGCCGTCGAAGCCCATGTTCGGTGGCGCGAATCTCGACACGCTCTATGTTACATCCATCGCCAACGGCCTTACCCCCGGCAGCGAGGGCCGGCAGAAGCAGGCGGGCGGCCTTTTCGCGATCACCGGACTCGGTGTGAGGGGCCTGCCGCAGACGCGGTTTGCCGGCTGACGGAGGCCGACGACACTCCTGTTGTCGCGGTTGGAGGGGGAGGAAAGACATGCGGATCGACCGTCTTCGCACATTCATGACGAGAGATCGCGATCGGCCGCGGGTGGTGGTGGCGATCGATACGGACGATGGCATTACCGGCTGGGGGGAATGCTACAACCATGGTCCCGACCGGGCGCTGCCGCCCGTTCTGGATTATCTGGCGCCGCAGCTTGCCGGTGAGGATCCGACCCGCATCGAATATCTCATCCTCAAGCTCATGCAGTTGCAGCGGTTTCCTCCGGGGTCGCTGGTGCTGGCGGCGATCTCCGCCATCGATCACGCGCTTTTCGACATTTCCGCCAAGGCTCTGAACGTTCCCGTCTACCGGCTCCTCGGCGGGAATGTGCGTGATCGTGTCCGGGTCTATCAGGGGGTGTATACCGCGCCCGATGTCGAGCAGATCCACGATCATTGCATCCGCATGCGTGAACTGTACGGCCTCACGGCCTTCAAGCTCAGCCCCTATCGCATCGACATTCACGCCAATCCATGGGGAAAGGTGCTGAAAACGACGGCTGACTGGGTGGAGCGCCTGAAGGCGACGCTCGACGACGATATCGAACTTGCCTTCGACGCCCATGCGAAACTGT
>JAGREZ010000528.1 GCA_020446285.1 Geminicoccaceae bacterium | reverse complement strand
TGGCGGCCATGAGGGTGCCGCCGAGACAGTAGCCGATGGCGGTGACATCCTTCTGGCCGGTGGCCTTCTCGATGGCGTCGAGTGCTGCCAGCGGACCCTCGAACATGTAGTCCTCGAAGCTCTTGTGGGCGAGCTTCTCGTCGGGATTGACCCATGACAGGACGAACACCGTGAAGCCCTGGTCCACGGCGAACTTGATGAAGCTGTTCTTGGCCTGCAGGTCGAGGATGTAGAACTTGTTGATCCAGGGCGGCACGATCATCAGCGGGCGAATCTGCACCTGTTCGGTGGTCGGCTCGTATTGCAGGAGCTGCATGAGCTCGTTCTGGAAGACGACCTTGCCGGGCGTGGTGGCGATGTTCTTGCCGACCTCGAAGGCGTCCATGTCGGTCATGCTGATCTTGAGCTTGCCCTTGCCCGCCTCGAGATCGCCCAGCATGTTCTGCAGGCCCTTGAGCAGGTTCTCGCCACGGCTCTCGACCGTGGTGCGCAACACCTCGGGATTGGTCATGACGAAATTGGACGGGGCGAGCGCATCGACGAACTGGCGGGTGTAGAACTCGACCTTCTGCTGCGTCTTGCGGTCGAGCCCGTGATCCTCGCTCGAGGTGGCATCGAGCACATAGCGCGAGGAGAGCAGGTAGGACTGCTTGATGAAGTCGAAGAGGAGATTGTCGTTCCAGGCCGGATCCTTGAACCGGCGGTCGCCGCGCTCGGGCGCGATCACCGGCTCCGGCTCCTGTCCCATCATCCGCTGCGCGGTGGATTGCCACAAGCGCATGTAATCCTGCCACAGTGCGAACTGGGCGCGCATCATCTCCGCCGGATTGGCCATCATCCGCGCGGTCAGCTCCATGAAGGCGGCGCCGAGCTGGTTCATCTCCGGACTAGGCCCGCTGGTGCCGTTCGCCGCCTGACGATTGATGAAATCCTCGACGATCGACTGCGAGCGCTGGGCAATATCGCTCATGATGTCGACCAGCTGCTCCGGATTCGATCCGGCTGCTTGCTGTTGCTTGTCCATGGAAACTTCCCTTATTCTCTCGACGTTGCCGCTGAGATGTCCGCGGGTTCACCGTCGAGGCGATCATCGTCCTCGGGCGAACGGTGAAGCAGCCCGCCCCGCGGGCAGTGCTGCCTTTCGCACCTGCAGCGAGGCGCTGCGTGGATGCCTCTATAAACCGAACGATGTCATGCCGCCAACCGGGCAACGCTGGAAAGACACATGCATGAGTGACGCATCCGCATGAGAACCGGGACGATTTTCAGGGGATCGTGTTGCGCTGCAACGCTGGCGCTCGCGCTGCTGACCTCCTGCGCCGGCTTCGATCCCTCCTTTCCCGAGCGTCCGGAGGCCCCGGCGGCGAGCGACACGGGCGCCGGCGAGGAGGCGTTCCCGAGGCTCGCGGATGTGCCGGCGCGGCCCAATCTGAGCTATGATCTCCGCCAGGAACGCGAGATCCGCGAAGGGCTCGTCGCCGATCGCCAGAACGCCCGCTACGACGGACAGGAGCTCCGCCGCGAGGCCGGATTGCGGCAGGTGCCACCGGATCCGGCGGTGCCGCTGCCGGCGCCCGCGCGACAGGAGGGCGAGAAGCCCGAACCGCCGCCGGAACCCGCGACTGTCTTCGTCGAGGAAGCCATCGAGCGGGATGAGGACGATGGCTCTCTCGGCGATTTCCTCGACACGCTCGAACGGCTCCAGCCGGCTGCCGTCACCTCGCCCGAGCCGGCCGCGGGGGCAACCGCCGGCGGGATGCCGGAACCGGCATCGCAGGCCGAACCGCCACCACAGGTCGCAGC
>JAGREZ010000527.1:1927-7136 GCA_020446285.1 Geminicoccaceae bacterium | reverse complement strand
CGGCACCGCTGACCGTCCAGCGGTCGGGCAGGTCGCCGAACAGGAGGTAGCCGAGGATCGTCGCCACGATCAGGGCGATGTAGGTCAGGGGCGCGAGCGTCGAGGCTTGCGCATGGACGTGGGCGCTCGTCATGAGGATGTGCCCGACACCGGAGAGCGCGCCGATGGCGAGCATCAGCAGCAGGATTTCCGTTGACATCGTTTCCCACACGAACGGCACCGCAAGGCTCAGGAGGACCGCGCCGATCATGGTCGTCACCGCCTGCGTCGCATCGGGCGACGAGGTGCGCACGAGCCGGCGGGTCAGCACCAGATAGATCGAGAACAGGAAGCCGGCCATGAGCGGCAGCAGTGCCGCCGGCTGGAAGGCGGACAGTCCGGGGCGGATGATGACGAGCACGCCGAGAAAGCCGATGACCACCGCGATCCAGTGGGCAGGGGAGATGTGCTCACCGAGATAGCGCGCCGAAAGGGCGGTGACGACGATGGGCGAAATGAAGACGATCGCCAGCGCGTCGGCGAGCGGAATGTAGCGGACGCCGGTGACAAAGCAGATATTGGCGACGACGATGACGATGCCGCGGGTGACCTGCAGCAGGGGATCGCTGACCGTGAGCCCGTGGCCCCGCGTGCGCCAGTATGCCCAGGGGATGATGAAGAATGCGTTGAAGAAGAACCGCGCCCAGGCGATCTGCAGCACCGGCAAGAGGCCCGACAGATATTTGGCGAGCGCATCGTTGACCGGCATGATGATCTGCACGGCCAGCATCATCGCGATTCCCAATGCCGACCCTGTCAACCACACCGCGAACGACTCCATCCCGAACTGCAAACAGAGGCGGAGCATAACCACAGTTGCGCCAACGGGTAAGTGGCCGGATGACGATCGGGAACCCGCGATCGTCGAAAAGGCGTCCTGATAGCCTTTCCCGGCGGGTATGAACGGCGCCGCGCCCGCTGTGGGGGTGACGAGAGGATTGCCCGGCGAAGCGACGCGGGCATTTCTTCAACACACGGTTATGGGCGAAGGTCGGAGAGGAGCGTCCGCCTCGTCGCGGCGATCGCCGGCAGCAGTGCGAGGATCAGGGTCAGGCTGATGAAGCCCAGAACCAGATGGAGTTCGTGCCAGCCGGGTTGTGCCGTCACGAGGACTTCGGTACGGCGGGTGATGATCGCGGACAAGAGCCGTGCCGCCAGCCAGCCGGATGCCAGGCCGAGGACGGAACCGGTGACGATCAGGCTCGCCGAATAGCTCCAGACGACGGCGAAGACGAAACGCTGTGGCGCGCCGATCGCCCGCAGCAGGGCAAGACTGCGGGCAATGAGCCGCACCAGCATCAGGAGGCCGGCCAGAACCGAGAGTGTCACGAGGATCTGGGTCAGGAAGGCGAGCATCGACATCGCGCTTCGCAGCTCTGCCATCAGCCCGTGCAGTTGCGCCAGCACCGTGCCCGGAAAGAACGCCATCATGTCATCGCGGGTGAAACGGGAGCGCAGCGCGTAATTGCCCCAGAGCTCTGTCGCCCGGACCAGCACCGCCGGTGTGCCCGGCATCAGCTCCGGATCGAAGGGCGGGCCGATCCGGTCCTCGCCATCCGGATGTCCGCTACCGAGGCCGTGGACCTCCCAGATTCCCTCGACCGGCACCAGAATGGCGCGATCCCAGGGGCTGCCGGTCGGCGCCATCCGTCCGGTGACACGATAGCCGAAGCCGTCATGCAACGTCTCCCCGGCAGCTTCGTCGTGACCATGCGCCGGGGTGAAGCTTTCGCCCATGGCCACCGGCGCAAAGGCTCCGGCGACGGCCTCGTCATGACTCCGGAAGACCCTGCCATCGGCCAGCTCGCCGGCAAGGTGGGTGACGAAATCGGCCGTCGTTCCGACCACGGGCGCGCCGTCGTGACTGTCGCCGAAGGCGATGGGTGCGGCCAGCTCGACGCCCTCCGCCGTGGCGATCTCGCGATAGCGTGCGCCATCGAGCAATGCCATGTCGGAAGGCTGAAGGTAGACGGCGGCCAGCATCACGGTGAGCTCGCTGCCCGGTGCGGCAACGATCAGATCGAACTTCTCCGCCGCCCGCGCCGAACCCTGCCGCAGCCCGCGTTCCTGCGCCACCAGACCGACACCGATGCCGACAGCGACCGCGATGAGCAGGATGAACAGGACGTTCATCCAGCAAAACCGGCGCAGCATGGCGCGAACGAGCGTGTCGGGGGCCAGCCGGAAGCGCACCGCGACACCTGTGACGAGTGCCGGAAGGATGAGGGCGAGGGCGGCGAGCGCATCCTGCATGGTCGGCGACAGCGATGCCCAGAAATCAGCCATGCCGCTTGTCATCCATCGCTGTCTTCCACGATGCGGCCGTCGACGATGGTGAGTTGCCGGTCCAGCAGGCTGGCCAGCGCCGCGTCATGGGTAACGGCGATCAGCGTGCGCTTGCCCGACCGGCCCAGTCCGGCGAGATCGTCGGCGAGAGCATCGGCGGCGGCGCGGTCGAGACTGGCGGTCGGCTCGTCGGCGAGAACGATCGGCGGATCGCCGGCGAGGGCTCGCGCGACCGCGATCCGCTGGCGCTCGCCGCCGGAAAAGCTCGCGACGCTCCGCCCGCCCGTATTGCCGAGACCGAGCCGGTCGAGCCATTGGCCGGCACCCCGGCGAATGTGTTCCCGGTCCGCCGGGGGTGCGAAGCTCGCGGCAAGGCCGGCATTGCCGAGCGCCGACAGTTCTTCGAACAGATGATAATCCTGAAAGATCAGCCCGACATGCCGCCGTCGGAAAGCGGCGCTCCCGGCGGCGCTGAAGGACGCCATGTTGTGCTCGCCCCAGCGCACGGTGCCAGCCTGCGGCCGGACGAGTCCGCAAAGCGCATGAAGGAAGGTCGACTTGCCCGCGCCCGAGGCACCACGCACCGCCACCGACTGTCCGGCCGGCACGAACAGGCGTTCGACGAGAAGAAGGCAGCGGCGGGCATCGGCCATCACCCGCAGCCCCTCGACCAGAAGGTCCGGGGCCGCCGGATCCGCCGGATCAGACCCTGCTGAAGGTCGCATCGACGAGCCGGACCTTGGAATAGAAACCGAGCTCCGGATCGACTTCGTCGCCGAGCTCGAGCACACCCGTGACGACGATGGGGACATTGAAGGGCACGACATCGACGACGCGCTTGGCATAGACGGCCAGAATGTCATCCGGCCATGGCATTCCGGGCTCGCAGAACGGACACACCGCCATCGGCCGGTTGGTGAGCACGAAGAAAACGGAATCGGCCTTGAGCGGCGGAGCCATGAATCCCCAGACCGAAAAGCGCTCGCCATCGGCGGAAAGCGCGAGATCGGAAAACGACCGATCCTTGCGATAGAGCTCGCGCAGTCTCACCCCTTCGGCATGGGGCGAGGTCGCCAGGCCGGCGACGGAAACCGAAATGCCTGTCGCCAGCAATGTTCGCCGTTTCATCCCTGCACCTGTCCCTGTCGAACCGATTGCCGAACGAACCGACCGCTCCCGGAAGGGGAGGTTGCCCCTTCCGGGAGCGGTCGGTCAATCGCCTACTCCGCGTTCACGGCGTGGAGCATGATATGGAAGATATAGTTCTGTTCGACGGTCCCATCGACAAGATGTGCCCATGGACCCTTTCCGTACAGCGCCACGTCGGTACCCGAATGGGTTTCCGATGACATCGGGATGAGTGCCTGTTGCAGATAATCTGGATCTGTCGCCTGCTCCTGGGTCACCGTTGGGCGGGTCCCGAAATAGTTTCCGTCGGCCTGTGCGACGAGAATCGAACCGGCGCCGTTCAGATAACCGGCGACCGTGTAGGGCTTGCCATCCGAGGCGAGATTGGGCTCGTCGAGATGTTTTTTGTTGTGATCGTCGACCTTGTAGCAGAGGCCGGTGACCGGTGATCCGCGCCCGCAATAGCCGTTGAAGGTGAGCGTGTGGGCGTGGTCGGCGGTAACGAGGATCAGCGTATCCTCATCATCGGTCAGCTCGTCGGCCTTGGCGATCGCATCGGCGAAGGCGATGCCATCGGTCAGGACACGATGCAGGTTGCCATCGTGATTGGCATGGTCGACGCGTCCGGCCTCAACCTCCAGATAATAGCCGTTTTCATTGGCGGAGAGGGTGTTGATCGCGAATTCCGTCATTTCCGCGAGCGAGGGCTCGCCGGTGCGGTCATGTTCGTAGAGCATGTGCGAGGATTCGAACAGGCCGAGGATCGGCCCCCCGGCGGGATCGAGCTGGCCGAAGGTCTCGTCGTTCCAGGCATATTGAGCGCCGCCGTCGAGCAGTTCCTGGACGATGTTGCGATCATCGGTGCGCTTGCCGGTCTTGCCCTCGTCGTCGGTGACGCTTTCCGGGAGGAAGTGCCGGCGACCGCCGCCAAGGGCGAGGTCGATCATGCCCGACTTCATCGCGTCGGCGAACTGTGCGGCGATATCGAGCTGTTCGCAGCCCTCGGGAAGGCCGGTATTGTCTTCCCAGTCCCGGTGGACCGTCTTCGAATACACCGCCGCCGGCGTCGCGTGGGTCATCCGCGTCGTGGTGACGATGCCCACCGACTTGTCCTTTGCTGAAACGACTTCGGCAAAGGTCGTGAGTTCATTGCCGGCGAGAGTCGCGCAATCCCCGGCAACCGCGTTTTCGCTGACATTGATCGTGGTGAAATTGCTCTTGACGCCGGTATTCATGGCCGAGGCCGTTGGTGCCGAATCCGGGGTCTGGGCATTCACATTGTAGGTCTTGACCAGCGCCAGATAGGGGAAATTCTCGTAGGACAGGATATTATCGTCACCGAGCCCGCCCTTTTTCTGACCGTCGAACAGGCGGATGGCGTAATTGGTGCCGACGCTGTTGCCGTCTGCCACGAACAGGATGACGTTCTTGGCACGTCCGGTGATCGGCTGGCGGGCGAGCTTGCGCTCGATCTCCGCCTGGGCATCGGTATACCAGGCGCTTTCGCTCTGGTTGACCTGTTGCGCCTGCCCTGCCGATGCCGCGAACAGCGATGCCGTCGCGAGCCAGAAGGCACGTTTCATGGATGTCCTCCTCGTTTGTTGTTGTTGTGCAGGGACCGGTGTCGACCGGCACCCCGACCTTTGCGGTAGCAGATCGTCCGATGTTATTCGATCAAAAATGACAATTTGATGACAAAAGACCAGATAACCAAAGACCAGAGGTGCGAAAGAGCGTTGCCCGTGCCACAATCGCG
>JAGREZ010000527.1:1399-1856 GCA_020446285.1 Geminicoccaceae bacterium | reverse complement strand
GATGACAGGATCGACCGGCGAGACTCCGGCAGGCCAGCAGCAGGAGCTCTTGAGGGAAATGCGGGAGTTGCGTCGCGAGATCGCGTCGCTTCGGGCGGAACTCCGGCCAGCCTCCGTGTCCGGCAGTGCCGGAGGGGATGAAGCGTCGAGACACGCCTTCGGATCCGCCGCCGGGGCGCCGGCCGCGAAACCGGCGGCGACCCGCGGATCACCCGGTTCGGGGCTCCCCGATCATCACGACGACTGATCCGCACGACGACTGGTCCGCACGATGAGGTGCAAACGAAACGGAGACGGTCATGGCTGGAGGTTTCACGCGCGACGGTGCCGTTCAGGAGCAGATCGACGCATCGATCGATGATGCCATCAAGGACGCGCGCAACCGCCTGCCCGCTGGCGAAAGTCGCACCCATTGCATCGAGTGCGAAGAGCCCATTCCGCAGGCCCGGCGGGAAGC
>JAGREZ010000527.1:148-1290 GCA_020446285.1 Geminicoccaceae bacterium | reverse complement strand
CCCCGCGACCGCTCAGATGTCCCCGATGGCTTCGAGGGATTCCGGCAGGAGAGCTTCGTTGCCCGGTCTTTATACGGATGAGTTTGTCGAGCGGCTTCGGCAGGGTGCGCTATCACTCGTCGGCGAATGGGGCCTGTCGCCAGAGACCACGGTCGAACTGCTCAACATCTCCGAGAACGCAACCTTCCGCGCCGTCGATCCCCGAGTAGGGCAGCCGCTCGTCATCCGCGTCCACCGGCCACACTACCATACCCGCGAGGAGATTCTGTCCGAACTCGCCTGGATCGACGCGCTGTGCGATGCCGGTTTTGTGACCATCGCGCGTCCCGTGCCGCTGAGGAATGGTGGCCGGATCGCGCAGTTCACGCTCGGGGATGATGTCCGCGACGTGGTGGCGTTCGCGTTCATGCCGGGCCGCGAGCCGTCGGCGGAGGAGGATCTGGAAGACGGTTTCCGCAAGCTCGGCGCCATCAGCGCGCGCCTGCACCGGCAGACCCGGTCATGGAAACGCCCTCCCGGCTTCATTCGCAAGACCTGGAACTTCGACACGACGGTGGGTCGCACTCCGTACTGGGGCGACTGGCGCGAAGGGCTCGGCCTCGAGACGGAAGGGCGGGCGGTGCTCGAACGCACGGCCGCCGTCCTCGAAAGCCGGCTTGCGGCATTCGGTCGGGGGGAAGACCGGTTCGGCCTCATTCATGCCGATCTGCGGCTGGCCAACCTTCTCGTCGATGGTTCGCGGATCGGTGTGATCGATTTCGACGATTGCGGCTTTGGCTGGTTCGCCTTCGATTTTGCCGCCGCCATCAGCTTTATCGAGACCGATCCGTCGATCCCGAAACTGCAGGCGGCATGGATCGGGGGATATCGCGAGGTCGAACCGCTCGATGCCGCAAGCGAGGCGGAAATGCCGACCTTCATCATGCTGCGCCGCCTGCAACTGACGGCCTGGATCGCCAGTCACCGGGAAACGCCGACCGCACGGGAAATGGGCACCGCATTCACCGACGGCACGATCGCCATCGCCGAGTCATACCTGACATCCCGCTGATTCCCCCCGGTCCACCCCCCCCGTAGCGACCTGATCCACTCCCGTCCGTACGAAAACACCGCCGCCAACTAACGGCAGGGTCAAGGGACCG
>JAGREZ010000527.1:0-134 GCA_020446285.1 Geminicoccaceae bacterium | reverse complement strand
ACGGTCCCTTGTCTTCCTTCTTTTTTCCTATTCTTCCGACTTTTTTCCTTGCATCTGTCCGTCATCTCGCGCATAAGGCGAGCATGAGCACAGCAGGCAACATTTCCGGACTGGTTTCCGATGCGCAGCGGCGA
>JAGREZ010000526.1:1138-2205 GCA_020446285.1 Geminicoccaceae bacterium | reverse complement strand
TCGCCGCACTGGCCGTCATCTCGCAACTCACCGACAAGTTTCTCACCACCGGCAATCTCCTCAATCAGGGTCGGTTGATGGCCGAGGTGGCGCTGGTGGCGCTGCCGATGACCTACATCATCGTCACCGGCGGCATCGATCTTTCGGTGGGCTCGATCATGGGGCTGACCGCGATCACGCTGGGTTACAGCTGGAAGAACCTTGGATTGCCGCTGGAACTCGCGATCGTCTTCGCGCTCGCCGTCGGCACCTTCGCGGGCTATCTCAACGGGTTGCTCATCACCCGGCTCAAGGTGCCGCCGCTCATCATGACGCTTGCGACGCTGGCGCTGTATCGAGGGCTTGCCGAAGGCATCAGTCAGGCCCGCTCCGTCCGCGGCTATCCCGACTGGTTTTTCGTTCTTGGCCAGGGCGAGGTGCTGGGTGTGCCGACGCAGCTGTGGCTGGTGCTGGTGGCGGTGGTCATCTTCGCTTTCGTGCTGGCGCGCACCACCTTCGGCCGGGCACTCTATGCGATCGGTCACAACGAGACGGCGGCGCGCTTTTCCGGCATTCCGGTCGACCGGATCAAGCTTCGCATCTACACGCTCTCGGGGTTCATGGCAGCACTCGCCGGCTGGATCTTCGTGAGCCGTGTCAGCACGACCCGCAGCGACATGGGGACGGGACTGGAACTGGATGTGATCGCCGCTGTGGTGCTGGGCGGGACCAGCATCTTCGGCGGGATCGGCACCATTGCCGGCACGGTGCTCGGCTTTACCCTCATCCAGCTGCTGAAGAACGGTCTGGCGCTCGTCGGGGTCAAGGGCGATGCCACCATCATCGTCATCGGCAGCGTGCTGATCGGCTCGATCCTGATCACCAACTGGCTGCGTTACAGACGTGACCGGGACGAGTAGGATGGACGTCATCCACATGATTTGTGCTCGAGCAAAAGGGAGGTCCGACATGCTGAGAGCTGTACTGGTACTTTTGGGAACCACCGCGCTCGCGGGTGGTGCGATGGCCGCCGATCCGTGGGACGGGGCGGACGAGCTCGGAACCAGCCCGCTTGCCTGCGACGGCAC
>JAGREZ010000526.1:0-1034 GCA_020446285.1 Geminicoccaceae bacterium | reverse complement strand
TATTTCTCGGCCACGACCCAGGGCATGGAAGAGGCGGCCGCCGAGCTCGGCAATGTCACCGTCTCCACCGACGGTCCGACCGAGGCCAATATCGACGACCAGATCACCTTCATCGACAATTATGTCACCCAGGGTGTCGATGGCGTGCTGTTCGCCGCCAACGATCCGGTGGCCATCGCCCCCGTGCTCAAGAAGGCACTCGATTCCGGGATCCATGTGATCGGTTATGACGCCAATTCCGAGCCCGACGCGCGCGAGTGGTTCGTCAACCAGGCCGAGTTCAACGGCATCGGCAAGGCGCTCATCGACAGCATGGCCGAGGAGATCGGCGAGGATGGCAGCTTCGCCATCGTCACTTCCACCTTCACCACCCCCAATCAGGCCCGCTGGATCGCCGAGATGCAGGCCTATCAGGAGCAATGCTATCCGGACATGAGCTGGCTGGAGACGGTCGAGGCGCAGGAGGACAACATCCTCTCCTTCAACCAGGCCACCACGCTCATCAACAAGTATGGCGAGGATCTCGACGGCATTTTCGGCATGACCTCGGTGGCGACACCGGCCTCTGCCGAGGCGGTCACCCAGGCCGACGCCTGCGGTGATGTGGCCATCATCGGTCTCGCCACGCCGAACGCGATGAAGCCCTATGTCGAGAGCGGCTGCGTGAAGTCCGTGGTCCTGTGGAACCCGGTCGATCTCGGTTATGCCGCGGTCTACGCCATGCGCGCGGTCGCCGACGGCAAGCTCGCGCCGGGTGCGACCGAAGTCGATGCCGGCCGCCTCGGTACGCTCTCGATCATCAACGGTTCCGAGATCCTTCTCGGCGCGCCGTTCGTCTACACCAGCGAGAATATCGGCGACTTCGACTTCTGACCGGCCTTTCCGGTTCGATCCGAACGGTCGGGCAGCCGTGTGCATCGCACGGCTGCCCGTTTTCTTTCAAAAGGATGCACAAGCTCATGACCACGGCGGTTCTCGATATCGGCAAGTCCAACGTAAAGCTGGTGGTCTTCGACCGGAATGGCCGGGAGATG
>JAGREZ010000070.1 GCA_020446285.1 Geminicoccaceae bacterium | reverse complement strand
CATGTCTACCGTCTCGCCTTCCAGAACTTCCGCACGAGCCAGTCGGCCGCACTCGCCTATATCGTGCTCTTCGTCGTGATCGTGCTCACCAATCTCTATCTCTACGCTGTCAACCGTCGTGCCGAGGAGGTGAGCTGATGGCTGCAAGGCAACACGAGATCGGCAAGGCGGGCTGGGGCTATACGGCCGTGACCGCCGTCATCAGCCTGATCTATTTCTTCCCGGTCCTGTGGATCATCCTCACCGCCTTCAAGACCCGCACCGATGCGCTGGCGATTCCGCCGAAACTGTTCTTCACGCCGACGCTGGAGAACTTCAAGGGCGTGTTCTTCCGTCAGTCGATCGCCGGTGGCGGCAGTCAGGAAACCGAATTCCTGCTCTATTTCTTCAACTCGATCTTCATCGCCGGAACCTCGGTGCTGCTGGCTCTCATCGTCGGCACGCTCGCGGCCTATGCCTTCTCGCGGCATCCGCTCAAGGGCAACGATACCTATCTCTTCATCATCCTCACCACCCGCATGATGCCGCCCATTGTCGTCATCATCCCGATCTTCCTGATGTTCCGCCTGACCGGCCTCGCGGGCTCCTACTGGGGCATCATCCTGCTCTACACGGCCTTCAACATTCCCTTCTCGGTATGGCTGGTGAAAAGCTTCTTCGACGAACTCAATCCCGAGATCGAGGATGCCGCGCGCATGGACGGAGCGGCGGAGGGGCGCGTCTTCTTCGGCATGTGTCTGCCGCAGGTTCTCGCCGGGCTCGCCGCGACCTTCGTCTTCGGCCTCATCCTGACCTGGAACGAGTTCCTC
This sequence comes from Geminicoccaceae bacterium, assembly GCA_020446285.1. Taxonomy (GTDB): domain Bacteria; phylum Pseudomonadota; class Alphaproteobacteria; order Geminicoccales; family Geminicoccaceae; genus JAGREO01. Next base: position 7,382 of record JAGREZ010000070.1, on the reverse strand, counting down.
TTCGCGCTGCTTCTCACGGGCGTCGATACCCGCACCGTGCCGGTCGCCATGGCGCGAACGCTCGGCGGCGAGGTCGGCGTGGATTACGGCCTGCTCGCGGCCATCGTCACGCTCTTCCTCATACCGATCTTCTTCGTGACCTTCCTGTTGCAGAACCAGCTGCTGCGCGGCGTCACCTTCGGCACGGTGAAGAAATGACGATCGAGCTCAGCCAACTCACCAAGAAGTTCGCAGCCCTCACCGCCGTGGATGCCATCGACCTCGATGTCGGCGAGGGCGAGGTGCTCTGTCTCCTCGGCCCCTCGGGCTGCGGCAAGACCACCACATTGCGCATGATCGCCGGTCTCGAATGGGCGACTTCCGGCGACATCACGCTCGGTGGCAGGCGCGTCAACGACCTGTCGGCACGCGAGCGCAATGTCGCCATGAGTTTTCAGTTCTATGCGCTCTATCCGAGCCTGACCGTCGCCGAGAACCTCGCCTATCCCCTTCACGCAGAGGGGCTTTCATCCAGTCAGATCAAGGCCAAGGTCGCCGAGACGTCGCGCGTGCTGCAACTCGATCCCATCCTCGAACGCCGTCCCGGCCAGCTTGCCGAGGGCGAGAAGCAGCGGGTGGCAGTCGGCCGCTCGATCATCCGCGACCCCAACTGCTTCCTGTTCGACGAACCGCTCTCGCGCCTTGACGTGCAGTTGCGCGAGGAGATGCGTGGCGAGATCAAGGAGGTGCTGCAGGGCCTGCACCGGCCGACCGTGATCGTCACCCATGACCAGCTCGAGGCGCTGACCATGGCGGACCGCATCTCGGTCATGCGCGACGGCCGCATCGAACAGGTGGCGAGCCCGCACGAGATCTTCCAGCAGCCGGCGAACCTGTTCGTCGCGGGCTTCATCGGCACGCCGGCGATGAACCTGATCCCGGCGACGCTCACCGGCATGGACGGTGAAACCAACGCCACCTTCGCGCTCGAGGGGGGACAGACCATCGCGATCACGGTCGATCCGGCCGTCGCCCGGCTGAAACACGGGGCGACCGTCACCCTCGGCATCCGCCCGCGCAATCTCGACATCGTCCATGAGGATGTCAGCGACGGGCTTTCCTCGGTTATCGACATCATCGAACCGATGGGGGCGGAGACCCTCGCCCACCTCAATGACGGGCGCCACGACCTGCGCGTGGTGACCGACTGGCGCACGCCGCTGGAGGAGGGCGACCGGGTGCATGTCCGCTTCCAGCCGGGCGCGGTGCATGTCTTCGGCAGTGACCAGCAGGCGGTGAGGTCGGCATGACGGCGCTTCAGGCCAAGAGTATCGAATGGGCGGTCATCCTGCTCTGCGTGGGTTCCATCGTCCTGATTTTCCAGCCCTTTTCACTGACACTCTTCTCGATCGGCTGTGTCACGGTGGTCATCGGCGCGCTGGCCTTCAACCTCATCCCCTTCTGCCGTCCGGGGATGCCCGCGAAGAAGCTCCTCAAGGTGGTCGGAATCGTGCTGGCCATCCTCGCCGCCGCCGCCATCCTCGGCATCCTGACGGCACAGATGTATGTCTGGTATCTGGGCACGCTGAGGTAGGAACCGACGGCCTCGACCGCTGTCGAAAAATCAGCTCCTGACCTTTTCCGGCTCGTCCAGTCTGATCTCGCCCTTGGCGAAGATGGCTTCGCGGACGTGTTTGAGGCGTGGCTGTTCCTCGGCGATATAGGGCAGCGGACGGGACTGGCGGATGGCTTCGAGGCCGAGCCGGGCAGCGAGGAGCGCATTGCCGGCGCCCTGACCGGCGCGGGCCGAGAGCATGGCGGTGATCGAAGCGCCGACATGTTCGATGGTCGCATGGCTCACCACATCGGCAACGCCGGCGATGGCGGCGTTGCGCAGGCACTGGCGCAAAAGGCTCAGGCTTGCTGCCGGGCCCATGTGCAGGCCGTAGAGACGGGCGATCTGGCGGATCATCACCAGTGTTCGCCAGATGACGAGAAATCCGTCGAGCAGGCCGAGCGGGCTCAGTGCTGTCAGGAGACCGATGTCGCGGCTGCCTTCGAGCACGAGGCGGTAGGCACGCTTGTCGAGCGGTGCCACCACATGCCGCTCGAAGAGCGCGAGCTGTTCGCCGTCGCTGTGCTGGTCGGTGCGGGCCTGCTCGAAGCGGGTCAGTCCGTCGGCGGAACCGAGGCGCCGCGAGATGCGCGAAATCAGGGGTTGCGCCTCGCCATGCAGATCGGAGTTGCGGAGCCGGTCCGCCGAGCCGCGCAGTTCGCCGCCCTCGCGCATGTCGCGCATGTCGCGGATCTCGCGTCCGAGAAAGAGCATGGTCGTCGCGCCGACGATCGAAAGCAGCACGAGAAAGGGCCAGCCGATCAGCGGCGTGGTCTCGATCATCGCGCTTACATGGCGGACGGCTTCGAGGCCGACAAGGCCGGCGGCGGCGAGGAAGAATGCGCCGGCGAGCCTGCCGGTCCAGCTCCTCTTGCCGGAAGGCGGTGACGCCGTTTCGGAGTTTCGCCGTGGCGGCGGTTCGCTCGCCACCGGCATCGTCCTTGCCGATTCCGCATCGACCTCGATCTCGAAGGGGAGGATCGGTTTCCTGTCCTTGCTCATTCGAGTTTGTCTCCCAGGAGGAACTCGATGGCCTGATCGAGCCTCACATGCTGGCCGCGAGCCCGGCGGCGCAGGCGTCGGGGGGCGAAGTCGTGGAAGCGGAAGCGGCCGCTCCGCCAGTCTTCCTCGCTCGGCAGGTCCGGCGGAATCTCGCCGGGGAAAAGGACCGTCTCGCGATCCTCGTTCTTCAATCGACCGCGCACGCAGGAAAGGGCCTGCCGCTGATGTTCGGTCTGCACGGTGTCGGTGCAGCGCAGGGCGGTGAGCGCCAGCACATCCTGACGGATACCCTCGAAGCGTGCGCGTCTGGAGGCGGGCTCGATCATGAGTTCGAGAAGCTGCTTGAGATTGGGATGCTGGTTGGCGGCGACATGATCGGCCTTGCTCGCCGCGAACAGAACCTTGTCGATGCGCGGCGAGATCAGCCGCCGGATCCAGCCCGACTGGCCGTAGGCGAAACTCTCGAGGATGGTCGAGAGCGCGGTCATGCTGTCGTCGAACCAGTCGGGGCCGGCATTGAGGCAGGAAAACAGGTCGACCAGCACGATCTGCCGGTCGAACCTGCTGAAATGATCCTCGTAGAACGGCTTGACCACTTCCTCGACATAGCGCTGGTAGCGGGCCGCCATTTCCGCTTCGAGCGGATGGCCGGGTGGCAGCGGGGTGAAGGTCGTTCCCTCGGGCAGATCGTCGATGCCGTGCATCAGTCGCCCCGGCTGGATGAAGGACAGCCCGAGTTCATGCTGGCAGCGTTCGAGGTAGAGGCGATAACCGTCGATCATCCCGCTGCTGTCGCCGGTCTCGATCCTGTCGAGCCAGTCCCGCGATATCCGCTCGCGCGGCGACCGGCGGGCGAGCGCCAGCGAGTCGCGTGACAACTGCTCGTAGCTCGTGCCCACCAGAGGCAGGTCGAGCAGCCATTCGCCCGGATAGTCGATGATGTCGACCACCAGCGTCTGCACCGGTGTCACCATCTTCGAGAGAAATCCGGTCGCCCGGTAACGGAGTTCCAGCCTGAGGCTGGTCAGCCGGTCGGTCGCTTCCGGCCAGCGGGGCGGATCGGCCATGAGGTCGGCCTCGAACGCCTCGAAGGTGAAGCGCTCGCCCTCACCCGGAATCAGTCGCGCGCCGAGATACCGGTCCTGATGCGCCGCCGAGAGGAAATCGAGATCGTGGGCACGCAGCAGGTGGTGGACGAGCGTGGTGGTGAAGACCGTCTTGCCGCTTCGCCGCAGGCCGGTGACGGCGAGGCGCACATGATTGTCGAACATGCGGTTGCCGAGCTCCCCGACGAAGCTCCAGGCATGATCGAAAGGGCTCGAACCGCTCATAGGTGACCGAGCGCCAGGGCGGCGAGAACGAGCAGGCCCGTGTGACGGTTGGCGCGGAACAGTCTCAGGCAGTTCTCGCGATCGTCGATGGAAAGAGAACGGATCTGCCAGACCATGTGCGCGGCCGGCGCCAGCATGGCCGGATAGAAAGGCCAGGAAAGGCCGGCAAGCGCGCCCGCCCAGATGATGAACGCCAGACTGGTGCCGTAGAAGATCCAGAGCCAGTCGCGGGTCGCCCCGCCGAGGCGAAGCGCGAGGGAACGGACGCCGACCCGGATGTCGTCTTCCTTGTCCTGATGGGCGTAGATCGTGTCATAGCCGAGCGTCCAGGCGATGCCGCCCGCGTAGAGAACGAGTGGCGGCCAGCCCAGTCCGCCGGCCATGGCCGCATGACCGACGAATATGCCCCAGTTGAATGTCAGGCCGAGGAATGCCTGTGGCCAGTGGGTGATACGCTTCATGAATGGATAGGCAATGATGAGGGGAATGCTCGCAAGTGCAACCAACTGGGCCGGACGCGGCATCCACAGCAGAACCAGAAGTCCGACGAGCGATTGAACGCCGATGAAGAGGAGCGCCTCGATGGTTCCGATCCGGCCCGCCGCGAGTGGACGATTGCGCGTGCGCTCGACCAGAGCATCGAACTTTTTGTCGGCAAGGTCATTGACAGTGCAGCCGGCTCCGCGCATGGCGATAGCACCGATTGCAAACAGGACACCTGTCAGCGGATCGAGACCGCCCTGAACCAATGCCATTCCCCACCAGCAGGGAACAAGCAACAGCCAGGTTCCGATCGGTCGATCGAGCCGGGCAAGAACGGCATAGTCCCGAAGATTCGGAGGAAGCCATTCCAGTATCGACAATTGCTGGTCGGCGACATTTTCCGGCTTGGGGCCATTTTCGGGCTTGGGGCAAGGACGTTGCTGCATCGCTTTCCGGTTTTGTGTTGTCAGTCGCAACATTGGTCAAGAGCCACTTCGAGGCAGTATGAGAATTCCGCGTCTTTTTGTCGACCTGCCGCTTGCAGCCGGATCACCGATCGAGGTGACCGACGAGCGGGCGCACTATCTCCGCAACGTGCTGCGACTGCGACCGGGCGCGGAGGTCGATCTGTTCAACGCCGGATCGGGCGAATGGCGGGCGACGATGAAGGCCATCCAGAGACGCACGATCCTGCTCGAGATCGGCACGCAGACGCGCAAGCCCGAGCCGGTCGCCGGGCCCGTTCTGTATTTTTCGCCGATCCGCCGCAACCGCCTTGAGTGGATGCTGGAAAAGGCCGTCGAACTCGGCGTGCAGGCGCTGGTCCCGGTCATCACCGAACGTTCGGTGGTCGAGCTCGGGCGGCCCGATCGCCTGCGCGGCCGGCTGATCGAGGCGGCCGAGCAGTGCGAGCGGCTGGATGTTCCCGAAATCGGGGAAACCGTGGCACTCGAGGATGTCGTCGAAAGCGGTGTGCCGCTCATCGTCGGTGATGAACGGCGTGACGACGGCTCCCTGTTGCAGGCGCTCGAGGATCTCCCCGATGCGGGCCTGCTCGTCGGCCCCGAAGGCGGTTTCGCATCCGGCGAGCGCGACCTGCTGATCGATTCCGGCGCCCGCATGGTCAGTTTCGGTCCGCTTATCCTGCGCTCCGAGACCGCGGCACTGCATATGCTGAGTGCCTGGCGCGCGCTCGAATCCGACCTCGTCGAGGCCGAAGCGGACGACGGGCAGGCCTGAACAGCGCGCGATTGCCGGCGCAATTCGCCGTCGCGGCACGGTCCGGACGCATTTATGCGACACCATGTCACTGACATGGACGGGAGCACGTTTCTATCTTCCGCGAAGAGACCGGGGGCTTGTTCGCAGTCTTTTGGCACCTGCGTCGATACCATTGAAAACGCGACCACTGAGCTGGTCGATAATAGGACGGAGAGCCCATGCGCTGGCTAGCTGCCTTGACCGTGTTCCTGACGGCCTTTCTCGCCATCGATCCGGCGATGGCCTCGTCCGAGCCCTGGCAGCTCGGCTTGCAGGATGCCGGTTCGCCGATCATGGAACGGATCTCGAGCTTTCATACGCTCCTGCTCTGGATCATCACGCTCATCACGCTCTTCGTGCTGGGACTGTTGATCTATGTCTGTGTGAAGTTCGGCGAGGACAAGAACCCGACGCCGTCGCGGCGTTCGCATCATGCGATGCTCGAGGTCGTCTGGACGGCGGTTCCGGTCATGATCCTCGTGATCATCGCGATCCCGTCCTTCAAGCTCCTCTATTACAGTGACGTCGTGCCCGAGACCGACATGACGCTGAAGGCGATCGGCCGGCAGTGGTACTGGTCATACGAATACCCGGATCAGGGGAACTTCACCTTCGACGCCTATCTGATTCCCGACGAGGATCTCGTGGAAGGGCAAAAGCGTCTGCTTGAGACCGACAATCGGGTGATTCTCCCGGTCGACACCAACATCCGGGTTCAGGTCACGGCGTCCGACGTGCTCCATTCATGGGCCATGCCGCCGCTCGGCATCAAGATCGACGCCGTACCCGGTCGCCTCAACGAGGTCTGGATCCACATCAACGAGCCCGGCACCTATTACGGCCAGTGTTCGGAATTGTGCGGCGTCAATCACGGCTTCATGCCCATCACCATCGAAGCGGTGGCCAAGGACGCGTTCGAGGACTGGGTGAAACAGGCTCAACAGGAGTTCGCGCGTGTGGGTGAGGCGACAACGGTCGCCGACGCCGGCACCGTCGAGAACGCGAACTGATCAAGGAAGCGGAGTTCGAAACATGGCTCATGCAGCTCACGACGAACATCATGGCGCGCCTTCCAGCTTCTTTGCACGCTGGATCTGCTCGACCAATCACAAGGACATCGGCACGCTCTATCTGATCTTCGGCTTTATTGCCGGCGTGATCGGGATGCTCATGTCGGTAGTCTTCCGCCTCGAGCTGTTCGCTCCGGGCACCCAGCTCATCCAGGATCACCACCTGTTCAACACGCTGATAACGGCGCACGGTCTCATCATGATCTTCTTCTTCGTGATGCCGGCGCTCATCGGCGGGTTCGGCAACTGGATGGTGCCGCTGATGATCGGCGCGCCGGACATGGCCTTTCCGCGGATGAACAATATCAGTTTCTGGCTGCTGGTTCCGTCCTTCCTCATGCTGCTGCTCTCGCCGTTCTATGGCGGTGTCGGCGGTGGCTGGACGATGTATCCGCCGCTCTCCTCGTCGCTCGGCAATCCGTCGCCGGCGGTGGACATGGCGATCTTCGCGCTGCATCTGGCCGGCGCCAGTTCGCTTCTGGGGGCGATCAACTTCATCACCACGATCTTCAACATGCGTGCGCCCGGCATGACCATGCACAAGATGCCGCTCTTCGCCTGGGCCGTGCTGGTGACGGCGTTCCTGCTGCTTCTCTCCCTGCCGGTGCTGGCCGGTGCCATCACCATGCTGCTCACCGACCG
>JAGREZ010000007.1:12570-16338 GCA_020446285.1 Geminicoccaceae bacterium | reverse complement strand
AGGGATCCATGCACCCGGCAATCTCGCGGGTGCCGCGGCCTACTTCACTCATGCGAACTCCTCGAGCTGCTCGGACGGCGGCAGCATCCCGTTGAGTATGGTCTCGAGACGGCGAGGATTCTCGCGCTCGGCGATCGACATCACGCAAAGCAGCTGGATCTCGTGCTGCAGCCGCTCGCCATCGCCGATGCGCGACAGGCGTTCCGCGAGCGGCGTCAGCACGGCATGGGCGAGCATGGCGCCATAGAAGGTGGTGAGAAGGGCCACGGCCATGCCCGGACCGATGGCCGTCGGATCGTCGAGCTGACCGAGCATCTGCACCAGACCGATGAGTGTCCCGATCAGTCCCATGGCCGGCGCCACATCGGCGGCACGGCGCAGCACGCTCTCCGCCTGCTGCCGTCTTTCGTCGCACATGGCGACCTCGCGATGCAGCGCCGCATGCACCTGTTCGATTCGCGTTCCGTCGAGGATCATCTCGATCCCGCGACGCAGGATCGGACGCCCGGCGAGCGCGCCGCTGCGGGTTTCCACCTGACGCAGATCCTCGCGCCGCGCGAGTTCGGCGATTGCCAGTCCTTCGAGCGCCACCCGTTTCGGGGATCCCGACCCCCGCGGCGAGAGTGCCCGCGCGATGGTCGAAGGCGCATGTGACAGGTCACGCGCCGGAAAGCTGGCGGCAGTGAGCGCGAGCGTCCCGCCGATCACGATGAGCACGGAGGGCAGGTCGATGAATGCCGCCGGCCTGCCACCGAGGAAGATCGCCGCGAGCAGCATGCCCGCTGCCGCGAGCAGGCCGAGAATGGCCGCGGGATCCAGAGCCGCCCGGTCCGTATTCTGTTTCTTCCTCGTTGCAGCCCTGGCCATCAGTGCTCGCTCTTGATGATCTCGGTCATGGTGATTCCCAGATGATCGTCGACGACCAGGACTTCGCCGCGGGCGACGAGACGGTTGTTGACATAGATGTCGATCGGCTCGCCGACCCGTCGGTCGAGTTCGACGACCGCACCGCGTCCGAGCCTGAGCAACTGGTTGACCGGCATCGAGGTCTTGCCGAGCACGGCCGCGAGTTGCACGGGAATGTCATAGACGGCGCTCAGCGCTTCCGAGGGCGTCGACTTGACCGCCGCCGCGCCGGACGTCTCGACCTGTTCGGACCGTTCTTCGGGAATGTCATCCATTTCACTCATGGCTCCTCCTCTTCCGCTTGTGCGAGCGGCGCACCTTCGGCGTGCGCCGCCGGTTCCGTTTCATCAGGGTGACCGGTCGGAGATCCCGCAGGATCCGCCACCGGCCGTTGGTCAGCCGTTGCATCGTCGCGCAGCCGCGCGGCCTCGGCCGCAACCGGTTCGCCCACCAGAATTGCAAGATTCTCGCGTACGACCCGCTCGATCAGGTCCGGATCGTTCTCGGCCCAGCCGTCGTTCCAGGCCACCCGGACCTGCCCCGGCTGCAATCCCTTCGAGCCGACGACACGGATCCTCGTATTCACACCGAGCTCAGAGATGATCCGGCCGATACCGTCCCGTGCCGCATCGGCAAGCTCGGGCGCCGTTTCGACCTGCAACTGGTCCGGATGCTCCAGTCGCGCGACACACTGGCGAACGAAACGAAGAATTTCATCGGTATGGGTACGTCTGGACGGATCCGGGAAAATCGCGTTGATCGTGGTTGCCAGAAGGCGCGCGAGCTGCAGGCGCGCCGTTTCGGTGAATTCCTCGCGCGCCCGCTCGGAGGTCGCGGCGATCCTCGCGATATCGCCGGCAAGAGTGGCGAGGCGTGCCTGCATCTTGTCCTCTTCGCCATGGAGCGCCTCGTTGCGGGCACGCAATGCAGCGGCGGCACACATGCGCGCGACATCCTGCTCGCCAAAGGCGAGATCCCCGGTTCCGGTATCGTCGGCACCACTCTCCTCGATGGCGGTTTCCGTCGCCGCCCCCTGTCCGGGACGGGGAATTTCCCGCCAGGACGGGATCTCGCGCCGTTCGAGTGATCCGGGTGCATGCCAGCGCGGCGAGTGGTTCTCGTGGAGGATTCTGGCACCGCCGAGATCGCGCATGGACCGAAAGGGTTCGGGCATGGTCAGTACACCAGTTCGTCTTCCTTGCCGTCGGCAAGGAAGATCTCGCCGGAGGCCGCCAGCTCCTTGGCCATGTTGACGAGGAACTGCTGGGCTTCCTCGACGTCGCGCATGCGCACCGGGCCCATGGATTCCATGTCCTCCCTGAGGATCTTGGCGGCACGTTCGGACATGTTGGAGAAGAACAGTTCCTTGACCTTGTCGGTCGCCCCCTTGAGCGCGATGCCGATCCGGTCGTTGCCGGCATTGCGCAGCAGCGTCTGGATTCCCGAGCCGTCGAGCTTGACCAGATCCTCGAAGGTGAACATGAGGGCCTTGATACGGTCGGCGGATTCCTTGTTGCGTTCCTCCAGCGTGGTGATGAAGCGGTTCTCGGTGGCACGGTCGAAATAGTTGAAGATCTCCGCCATGACCTCGTGATTGTCGCGCCGGATGGTGCGGGCGAGATTGCTCATGAACTCGGCGCGCAGCGTCTTCTCGACATCGGCGAGGATGTCCTTCTGCACCACTTCCATGCGCAGCATGCGCATCACCACCTCGACGGCGAAATCGTCGGGCAGGCTGCCGAGAACCCGTGCCGCATGCGCCGGCTCGATGCGCGAGAGCACCACCGCCACGGTTTGCGGATATTCGTTCTTGAGATAGGAGGCGAGGACGTTCTCGTTGACATTGCCGAGCTTGTCCCAGACCGTCCGTCCCGCCGGACCCCGGATCTCCTCCATGATCATTTCGACGCGATCATTGTCGAGGAAGCGGGTGAGCAGCTTTTCCGTGGTGTCGAAACCGCCGATCACGCCACCGGACGAGGAGAGCTTGTCGTTGAAGTCGCTCAGCACCTTCTCGACGGCGACATTGTCGATCTTGCCGAGCACCGACATGGTCTGCGACACTTCCCTGACCTCGTCGATCTCGAGCCTCGAGAACAGTGCCGCGGCCTGATCCTCGTTGATCGCGAGCATGAGGATGGCGGCCTTTTCCGAACCGCTCAGATCCTCGTATTGCATGACCTCGCTCATGGGGTTCCCTCCTGACTATTCCATCATCAACCAGCCGCGGATCACGCGGATGGCGTCCTCCGGCCGGTTTTCGATCACGGTCCCGACCTCGTTGATCAGGGCGAGCTTGACCTTGCCCTCGACATTCGAGAGGTGGACGGCTTCATTGCCTTCCTCATCGCCCGCCCCCTCGTCCGCGCTCTCGCCCTTCGCTTTCTTCGCCTCGTCCGCCGCACCGCTCTGGTCGGTGATGACCTCGGTCACGGTCGGTGCGCCCTGACGGATGATGACGGGCTGCCCCCGTTCGTCGATCGTGATGGTCGCGCCCGTGGCGGCATGGACGAGAAGCGGCTTGCCGTCCCGCCCCATGAGGACGGATGTCGAATCCTTCTGCGGGGCGATGCCGGTCTCCGGAAGGAGGCGCCTGAGCGCCGGCTTGATGCCGAGCAGGATCACAAGAAGTGCGATGACCGCGATCAGACCCAGTTCACCGAAGCGGACGAGATCGTTCTTGTCGAAGGAGAACAGCCCCTCCTCCTCGATCGGTTCGATCTCGGGCATCACGAAGCGGCGGCTGACGACGGAAACCGTGTCACCTCGTTCATCGTCGAGACCGGCAGCCGAGCGCACGAGCGTCTCGAGCTGGTCAAGTTCCTCGCGCGGGCGCGGCTCGTAGGTCTGCTCGCCTTCCGG
>JAGREZ010000007.1:0-12510 GCA_020446285.1 Geminicoccaceae bacterium | reverse complement strand
CGGCGGGTCTGGCTGCGGACGGTACGCGATATCTCGTAATTGACGGTTTCCTCGGTGCGGGCGGCGTTCTCGGCGGAGGTCGCGGCATCGCCCTGGGCCTGTTCCGCCGGCAGGTTGCCGGCAACGGACACCGCGCGGTCCGGCTCCCGCTCGCTGGAGTCGCTGTTTTCCTCCACAGTCTGCGTGCTTCGCGCGACCTGGCTTTCTGGGTCGAACACTTCCTCGGTGGTGGACACCTCGTCAAAGGTCATCTCGATCGCCACCTCGGCGTCGACGCGGCCAATGCCGACGCTGCGCTCGAGAAGCTGGATGACCTTCTGCTTGATCCGTTCCTCCTGCGACCGGCGGAACTGGTCCGCCTCGTCGAGAGCGAAACCGTTCGAACCATCCTCGTTGCTGCGGGCAAGGAGGTTGCCGGCATCATCGAGGACCGTCACCCGCTGCGCGGAAAGCCCCGGAACCGCCGCCGCGACCAGATGGCGGATCGAAGCGATCTCGCGTCCGTGCAGGACATGACCACCGCGCATCGACACGAAGACGGATGCCGTCGGCTCCTGCGTCTCGCGCTGGAAGAGCTGCCGCTTGGGCATGACGATGTGGACGCGCGCGCCGCGCACCGGCTTCAGGCTGCCGATGGTGCGTGACAGCTCTCCCTCCAGCGCCCGCTTCAGATTGACATTGGAGAGAAAATCGGTGGTGCTGAAGCTGCTGCTTTCATCGAAGATCTCGTAACCGACGACGCTGCCGCCCGGCAGACCGTCCTCGGCAAGCGACATGCGCAGCCGCAGCGCCTGGTCTTCGGGCACCATGACCGCATCGCCGTTGGCGGAGAGCCGGTATTCGATGCCGAGCGCATCCAGCTTCTCGACGATCGCACGACTGTCATCGATCTCCAGCCCGCCATAGAGCAGGCTGTAGGGCGGTTCGAGCGCACGATTCACGAGGAACGCGAGAAAGGCGAAGAAGGCGAGGAAGACGAGACCGACCGCGACGATTCGCGCCGGCCCGAGCGTCTGCAACTGCTCGACCAGCGTCGGCGGTGCCGGCGTCTCCGCCGGTACGATATCCTGGCCGTCAGCCTGGACTGCTGCGTCGAGCTCCTGTGCCATCGCCGCCTGAAAGCTCCTCGGGAAACATGCCGGCAACGCCGACTGCGCCCGAAGCTTAAGGCCCCGATACTGAACAAATGGTTAATGGCAGGCGTCGCCTGTCCGGCTCGTGAGGGCAACCGGCGGAGAATGTCGTCCTGCAATCGGTGTTCGCAAGCCGGTCAGCTGTCGCCGGAGGAGAATCCCCACCGGCGACCGGCCCGCATCAGCTCCATGAAATTCAGTCGCGAAACTCCTGCAAACGGGTCACGCGCAGACCGCCCATGCCGTGGCGGTCGATCGCGCGTTCCCAGGATGAAAACTCCTCGGCGGAAATGTTGTAGCGTTCGCACGCCTCGTCGAATGTCAGAAGTCCCGCCCGCACCGCGGTAACGACTTCGGCCTTGCGCCTTGCCACCCATCTCCGGGTATCCGGTGGCGGCAGGGTTTCGAGACTGAGTATCGTTCCGTTCGGTCCCACGACCGAAACCGGGCGATCACAATCAGTATCCGACATCAGGGTTCTCCATCAATAGCTGATCGATCTTTGTCGATTCGTTCATCACGCTATTCTGACCCTGCAACTTTTAACTCAGGACTAACGTTTATCGTAAAAATGGAATTAGGCATGTTTCACCTTCCAATTATTTCTACCTGCTGATTTGAATCAACTCATCGAGCATATCATTGGTTGTCGTAATCACCCGTGCACTTGCAGAATACGCCCGCTGCGTTACGATCATTTTGGTGAATTCATCCGCCAGATCGACATTCGCCGCTTCGAGTGCACTCGTCGCGAGGCGGCCGGCACCGCCCGATCCGGCGATGCGGAGATTGAATTCTCCCGATGCGTCGGTCTGCGAGAAGACATTGCCGGAACGCGGATCGAGCGCCGCCGGATTGGCGAAGGTGGCGATCGGAAGCCTGTAGAGACGGCGCTCCTCGCCATTGGTGAAGGCCGCGACGACATAGCCGTCCTCGTTGATGCTGACACCGTTCAGCTCACCCACTTCCGCGCCGTTCTGCAGGACGAAGGCGACATTGGTCGGGCTGGCGAACTGGGTGAGCCCATCGACCTCGCCGACGGTGCCGAAATCGAAGGTGATGTTGCTGGGATCGGCGCCGGAGGCGACCGACCATGTGATGTTGGCCGGCGCAACGGTATTGGCAAGCGGCGTGCCGCTGCCGTCGAAGCTCACCTGCCCCGAGGCGACGAGACCGTCCGGAGCGATGACATCCGCCGGATCGGTGGCATAGACCTCGACCTCCCAGACATTCGGCGCGGTCTTGAGGAAGCCCATGGTCAGGTTCTGCGGCCGGCCGAGACTGTCCCATACCTGGATCTTGCGTGAGAAGTGCGGCTCGACGCCACCGCTTGCCATGTTCACCGAGCCGGCCGCCGCCAGCGTGACGTCATAGGGCGGAACATTGGCATATTCGACCTGATCGGCATCGAGATTGGCGCCGACCTCGACATTGGTGGTCGCCGTGGCCAGTCCGTTGACGATGGCGATATTGACCGTCTCGAGCGTGTTGACGTCGATCACCTCCTCGTTGGCATCGAGCGCCCAGCCCTGCAGGTAGTAGCCGCTGGGCGTCACCAGATTGCCGAGGAAGTCCGGGCTGAACGCGCCGGCACGGGTGTAGAGCTGTTCTCCGGCAATGGAATCGGCGAGCGGCTCGGAATTGACGACGAAGAAGCCACCACCGGAGATCGCCGCATCGGTAGCCGAATCGCTCGCCTGGATCAGCCCCTGGCGGGTCACTTCCTGCTGGGAGAAGGAGCGCACGCCACCCGGAGAGTAGGATGTCGGCGACTGGCTCCCGGTCACGAGACTGGAAAAATGCGCCGCCGTTCCCTTGTAGGCCGTCGTGTTTACATTGGCGATATTGTCCGAGATCATGCCCATCGACTTGCTCTGTGCGGCAAGGCCGGACACGCCCGAGAAGAGGGATCCGAAAAGGCTCATTTTCTTTTCTCCTTGATTACCGACTGTTCGAGGCCCGTTTCCATTTGAAACGGATGATCTTCATTGGCGTTGCACGGGCTGGAACCGCTCATGTCAGACGGTCGCCGGGACACGCACGGCGAGCACATCGTCGATGGCGAAGGCCGAACCGTTGACCATCAGTTTCGGCTCACCGTCGATCGTCTCTATGGCATCGACGATACCGCTGCCGCGGGTGCTGACGTCGAGGGCGTCGCCGTCACCGTCGATGGCACGCGCCTCGATCGTGTAGGCTCCGGCCGGCAGCCGCTGGTTGCGATCGGACAAACCGTCGAAGACCACGGTCTGCAGGCCGGGTTCGACCGGCCCCGCGAGCTTGCGGACGATCTCGCCCCCGGCATCGAGAATGTTCAGCGAAACGGCGCTGGCGCCTTCGGGAACATCGACCGCGAAGCTGGCCGTGCCGGTCTCGCCGAGTTCGAAACTGCCACCATCGATCTCGACCTCGCGACCCAGATAGGACATCGCCGCGTTGGTCATGTTCGAGCCCATGAGCGCGATCAGGTCGCCCAGCTGCCGGTTGGTCTCGATGGCCTGCTCGACGCTGGAGAACTGCACCAGCTGGGAGGTGAATTTCTCCGCGTCCATGGGGCTGAGCGGATCCTGTTGCTGCAGCTGTGTGGTGAGCAGCGAGAGAAAGGTCTCGAAATCACCGGCGAGCGTGTCGGTGCTTTTTGCGGCCTTTTCCGTTCCGCTGGTCGTACTGATTGCCGAAAGATCCACGTTTGCGCCTTTCTATATCGTCAGGTCGTAGAAGCCGCGTCCGCGCAGCGACCAGGTTTGCGGCACAGGGCTGTCGGGAGCGACGGGCGTATCGCCGGCCGTCTCCTCGAGATAGCCGGCAAAGCCTTCCCGGTTCTGCGGATAGCGGCCTTGTGCATCCCCGCCATCGGGACGTTCACGGTGCATGGCAAGGTCGAGGCCCTGATCGAGCTGCAGGCCGTTCTGGGTCAGCAGACGCTCGATCTGGCGCGTCTCGCGCTGCAGCAATTCAAGGGTTTCAGGGCGTTCGACCGAGATCGATACCGATACCTTTCGCTCCCGGTCGAATACGAGCTCGATGTCGAGCGATCCGAGTTCCTCCGGGTGAAGCTGGATCTGCAGACGCTCGACACCGAGTTGTGCTGCGGCGTTGAGCTGCTGGACGACCTGCACCGCGGGTGGAGCCTGGGTCTGCATGCGGGCATAGGCCCTTTCCACCTGCATCGACCCGCTCTCGCGCAACGCGCGCAGCTCGCCGAATTCCATCTCGAAGAGTTCCGCTGCCGGATCACTCGCGGTCGTCTCCTGCGTTCCCGGCGCATCATCCGCGAACTGCAGGACTTCCCTCATCCACCGCGAACGTGCGGCCGGCGCTTCGGGAACGAACGACGAGGCCGTCGTTTCGGACGAAGATATCGGCGAGGAAACGGGCCGGACGGAAGAACCGGCGGGCAGCGCCTGCGCGGCGGCCATGCGCTCGCTGCGGGTCGAGGCAATGTCCGTCGTTTCGCCCCGGCCACGACCGTTCGCCGGGCGTTCGCCCTGCTGCAGGCCAGCGGCACGCAGGATCGTGGCTTCACCACTGCCGATGGCCGGATCATCGCCGCCGTCGGCGACCGTCGGCGAGAGACGGGAAGGAAGACGGGGTTCCGCGATGTCTTCGACACCGGACATGGATGCCGGTGCATCGCGTGTCTGCGACGACACCCCGTCCGCCCCTGCCATCGCCTGCGCGGATTGACTGGTCCCGTCGAGAGGCAGGGCAGTCGCCGGAGCCGGTTGTACCGTCCGGGAAGTTGCAGGTTGCGCAGATGCAGCTATCCCTTCGCCCGGATCACCCTCCATCGCGGCGATGGTTGCTCCGCTGCCATCGACCGGATCGGCATGACCAGGTGTGGAGGAAATGGCCTGATTGCCGCCCGCAACATCCGGACGGAGCGACGATGCAACCTCTCCCGCTCCTTCGCCCCCGTGCACCTGCACCAGAGGATTCCCGGGCGGAACGAGTGTCGTGGTCCGAAGGAGTTTTGAACGGAACCCGCCGTTCGGGTCGCCGGCCTCGGACAGATCGTCCCAAAGCGTGTCGAGCACAGCGCCGCTCGACACGGATTGGCCCGTACCGGCTGTTTCCTGCCCTGCGGCCGGCAATGACGGTTCCATCATCGCACCGGTCGGAAGATCGGCGAACGGCGAGGGTTCCCGGCCGACAGCGACACCTCCAGCTGCCGGCGACGCAGACGCAAGGGCATCCGCGAGCCCGTCCGTACCCGGAGCGGGCGCGCCCGGAACGGCCGCAGACGCAACCGGGCCGCCCATCATGCCGGCAAGCAGCATGGCGAAGAGCGGATCGACGACCGCCTCCTCGCCGCCCTGCATGATGCCGGCGAACGGGCTGGTGTTGACTTGTATGATGGCGTTTTCTGTCATGCCCGCTCGAGGAGCAAGCATCGTGCCAGATCCGCAAATGCACGAAAACCAGCAATGGCGAGAGCTGCCGGTGCGGAAAACGGCGGCAATTCTTGCCGACCGGGCGGCCGATCTTGCCGCCCGCTTCAGCCGGTTTCTTCAGACTGTCGGGATCCGCTCGCCACACGCCCGGCCATCGCCGGACCGGTCGTCAGAAACCGCCCGACCCCATTCCCGGCATGATGTCCGGGTCGGGCATGGTGTCAGACATCACGAATCGCGATAGGCGCGCTCCCGCTTTTCGTGCTTTTCCTGAGCTTCGATACTCAATGTCGCGATCGGCCTTGCCTGCAGGCGGCGCACGCCGATCGGCTCCATCGTTTCCTCGCAATAGCCGTATGAACCGTCCTCGATCCGCCCGAGTGCTGCGTCGATCTTGTTCAGGAGCTTGCGCTCGCGATCACGGGTACGAAGTTCGAAATTGCGCTGGACATCCGCCGACGCCCAGTCACCCGCATCCGGCAGACGGTTCTCTTCCTGCTGCAATTGCCTGATCGTCTCGCCCGATCCCTTGAGGATCTCGTCACGCCAGCCGAGCAGCTTGCGGCGGAAATACTCCACCTGACGCGGATTCATGTAGGGCTCTTCCTCACCGGGGGTGTAGGTCTCGTCAATGACTTGCGACATCACTGCTTACCCTGCTGAAAGGAGGCCGCTGTCGCGGCAATATAGCCGATCGCGACCTGCAATCGCGATTTCACGGCCCCCTTACAAAAAGGAAAGACATCACGCAACAGTCCATTTCCGCAGGGCATCCCATTGAATGTATTCGAATTCATTCACCTCGCGCGCGATGGGCTAAATTCGACGCAGGTTTGCCGGCAGGCGTCGCGCCTGGGCAGGCGCATCGGTGTGAGGTCACATGCCATGGCGTCATAGTGCATCATTCGTCCGGAGAGGCTCTCATGCCCCAGGATTTCCTTGATGACCTCGACTGCCTGCAACGATCCGACGACACCCGCCGCGGCACCGAGAATCCCCCCCTGGGCACAGGTCGGCAATGTGTCGCCGCCGGGCTCCTCGCGCATCAGGCAGCGCATGCAGGGATGCGGCGCGCCGAGATAGGCCTTGTAGGTCGTGAGCTGCCCGTCCATTCCCTGCACCGCCCCGCTCACCAGCGGCTTGCCCGCGGCCATGGCGGCATCATGCACGACGAGACGGGTCCCGAGATCGTCGCAGCCATCCGCGATCACATCGTAGCCGGCGACGAGACCGGCCGCATTCCCGGCATCCAGCCGCAGGTCATGGGGAACGAGTTGCACATGCGGGTTGAGTTCCTTCAGGCGTGCACGCACGGCCTCCACCTTTTTCGTGCCGCAATCGGCGGTGGAAAAGACGACCTGCCGCTGGAGATTGCTCAGATCGACCACATCGAAATCGACCACGCCGATGCGTCCGACCCCGGCCGCCGCCAGATAGAGCAGCAGTGGCGAACCGAGACCGCCGGCACCGATCACCAGCACGCTTGCGGCCAGAAGTCGTTCCTGCCCCGTCCCGCCGATCTCCGGCAACACGATCTGGCGCGCATGGCGCATGAGATCGGATTCACTGAGCGACATGCCCGAACTCCCCGTTGAACGCGTAAAACAGGCCGAACGCCCGCCTTCATCCGCTCCACATTAAGCTTTCGTTAAGCATGTTGCGCTAGCCTCGTCACCATCGGGCACGACAACGGGACAGCCAGCGGACATGACCGGCGCGAACGAGATCGCCGTCGCACTTCGCCACGACCGGGACGGGGGGACCCTTCCCTGTGTCACCGCCAGGGGACGCGGCGCGATCGCCAGGCAGATTCTCGCTGTTGCCCGTGAGGAGGGTATTCCCGTGCGCGAGGATGCCGACCTCGTCGCCATTCTGGAAAAACTCGATGTCGGCAGCCCCATCCCGGTCGCCGCATTCGCTGCTGTCGCCGAGATCCTCGCCCTTCTCTACCGGACCAACCGGCAGGCGGCAGGCGACCGCACTCCGCCGCCCCCCGACCGGCAGCACTCCTGAAACCGGCCGCATGACATGCAGAAGGCTCCGAAGATGACCGCCAACGATCCCGGCATGAGCGACAGCGACAGGGAGACCCTCGTTCGCCTGCAGAGACTGCTCGCCCATACATCCGAACTCGGACGCAGGACCCGTGGCGGCGAGACGATTCCGCTCGACCCGTTGCTCGCCGAAATCGAGGAGCTGATGCCGGCGATATCCGCCATGCGCGGGGGAGCGGGAACGGCGGTGCAGGCACCCCTGCATGCGCTGCTCGAGGAAGTGAATGCGATCGTCGCCCATCTCGAGGGCGAATGCGCTCTCGTGCGCGACGAGGTGCATTCGGTTTCCAACCGCCGGCGCGCCTCGATAGCCTATGCCAGCCGCAACGGCCTCGGCAGCGGGGAGTCGGACTGAGTGGCGATCGACGGCATCGACATCGTCCGCTCGCTCGCGGCACTTGCCATCGTCCTTGGCCTCGTCCTGCTGCTTGCCTGGGCCGCGCGCCGCTTCCTGCCATCGATCCAGGCCCAGACCTCCGGCAAGCGCCTTGGTATCATCGAGCAACGTGCGCTCGATCCGCGCAATCGCCTCGTCCTCGTCCGGCATGACCGATGTGAACATCTTCTCGTCGTCGGCCCCGCGGGCACGACCGTCGTTTCCACGGACCGGCCGGCGGGCCCTGCCGATGAACACTGAAGGAAAAGGCCGCCTCGCGCTCGGCGCGGCGCTCGCGTCCGGTCTCGTCATCCTGACCTCGGCTGCTGCCCACGCCCAGTCGATCAGCATCGATCTCGGCGAGGGCGGCAGCATGAGCAGCCAGATCATCCGCCTCATTCTGCTCGTCACCATTCTCAGCCTCGCGCCATCGATCCTTGTCATGGTGACCTCGTTCACCCGGATCGTGATCGTCCTCTCCTTCCTTCGCACCGCGCTGGGACTGCAGCAGACACCACCCAATTCGGTCCTCGTCAGCCTCGCCCTGTTCCTCACCCTGTTCATCATGACGCCCACTTTCGAACAGGCATGGGAGACGGGCATATCGCCACTGATCGACGAGGAGATCGGCGAGATGGAGGCATTCGAACGTGCCAGCGTCCCCTTCCGCCGGTTCATGCTCGATCAGGTGCGGGAAAAGGATCTGGGTCTCTTCTTCGACATCGCCGACCTCGAACCCGTCGAGACCGGAAACGACATCCCCTTGCGCGTCCTCGTGCCGGCCTTCATGATCAGCGAGCTCAGGCGCGCCTTCGAGATCGGCTTTCTCGTCTTCGTGCCGTTTCTCGTCGTCGACATGGTGGTTGCCTCGATCCTGATGTCCATGGGCATGATGATGCTTCCGCCGGTCATCATCTCCCTGCCCTTCAAGATCGTCTTCTTCGTCCTCGTCGACGGCTGGTATCTCGTCGTCGGCAGCCTCGTCCAGAGCTTCCAGCCCGGCTGATTGCGACCTGCGGGATCCGGTCGGCTGCATCCGGGACCAGCCCCCCCCTGAATGAGCCCACTGAATCAGCCATAGTCGCGCCCGGGTCGCGAACGGTAGCGCGGAAGCTGCAGGCCCTTGCGGATGGCGACCGCGCGCAGGAGGAAGCCCGCGAGAACGGCCGGGATGGCGGCGGCGGCGAGCGGTACTCCGGCCTCACGGGCAACGACATGCAGGCTCGCCGCGAGAATTGCGGCTGTGGCGTAGATCTCCGTCTTGAGAATGAGCGGCACCTCGTTGCTGACCACATCGCGGATCATGCCGCCGAATGTGGCCGTCATCATGCCAAGGGCGATGGCGGGAAGCGGTGCGGCCTTCATGCCGAGCGCGATCTCGGCGCCGAGCACACCGTAGAAGGCGATGCCCACCGCATCGAGCCAGAGGAGAACGGGATAGCGGCGCTGGATATGCGGTGCCGCGAAAAAGACGAGAATGGCGGCCAGAATGCAGATGACCAGCGGGGTCTGGTCCACCACCCAGAAGACCGGCCGGTCGAGAATGACATCGCGCAGCGTGCCGCCGCCGATACCGGTGAAGGTGGCGAGAAGCGCGAAGCCGGTGATGTCCATCTCCGCACGGCTGGCGACGAGCGCGCCGGAAGCCGCGAACACGGCAACGGCGAAAAGATCGGCGAGATAGACCGGATTGTCGAACATGTGCGGAACCGTCTGGCTGGAGGTCGACCCGGTAATGCGGGCTTGCGGCCACGGAGTCGAGATCGCAGGCGCGATCGACCGTGGAATGTGGCGGTTGACAGCTTCTGGCGAGGCTGGCCATGTCGGATGCGGCACCTTTTCGGGGAGGAACAGGGCATGGGACATGAAATCACGCCGGCGCGGATCGAGGCGCTGGTCTATCGCGCGCCGATCGCCAGTCCGCTGCACACCAGTTTCGGCACCATGCGCGACCGTCCGTGCGTGATCGTGCGGGTCACCGACCGCGACGGCAGCATCGGCTGGGGCGAGGCCTGGTGCAACTGGCCGACCGTGGCGGCCGAGTACCGGGCGCGGCTGGTCGGCGAGGTGGTGGCCCCGGCCATGCTGGAGAAGACATTCGAAAGCCCGCAGGCGGCGTTCGAGGAGACCTCGCGACGCATGGAGAAACTCACCCTGCAGACAGGCGATGTCGGCCCGCTCGCCCAGGCCGTTTCGGGCATCGATCTCGCCCTTTGGGATCTCGCCGCGCGCAAGGCCGGAAAACGGTTGTGCGATCTGATCGGCGATGCAAACCGCGCCGACGTGCCGGCCTATGCAAGCGGGCTCAATCCCGACCGGCCGGAAATGATGGCACGCCGACGCCACGATGAGGGGCATCGCGCCTTCAAGCTCAAGATCGGCTTCGGCCGCGAGCGCGACCTGCGCAATCTGGCCGCGCTGCGCGACGAACTCGGCGACGGGGTAGCCATCGCCGTCGACGCCAACATGGCCTTCGAACTCGACGAGGCGATTGCCATGAGCGAGGCGATGGCGCCATTCGACCTGCTCTGGTTCGAGGAGCCGCTTCGTGCCGATGCCTCGAATACGGAGTGGAAGGAGCTTGCCGCCCGTTCTCCGGTGCGACTCGCCGCCGGCGAGAACCTGCGCGGGCACGACCTCCATGCGGCCATCGACAGCGGCACGCTCGGAGTAATCCAGCCCGATGTCAGCAAGTGGGGCGGCATCAGTGGCAATCTGCCCGTGATCCGCGCCGCCAATCGTGCCGGCATGGTCTTCTGCCCGCACTGGCTTGCGGGCGGCATCGGCCTGCGGGCGTCGATGCACCTGCTGGCGGCATTCGGCGGCGACGGGCTGCTGGAATACGATTCCAATCCGAATCCGCTGCGCGAACGTCTCGCCGATGATTTCCTCGAGATCGCGGACGGCCGCATCGCCATCCCGGACGCTCCCGGTATCGGCATCGCGCCGGATCTGGAAGGAATCGATGACCTTGCGGTGGAGAAATGGGGCTGAACCCGTCCAACCCACACGATTTTTCACGAAAACAGGTTGGCAGAAGCGGAAAGCTTCTGTTATACGGCGCTCGCTGTTCCTCGGTAGCTCAGTTGGTAGAGCAAGCGGCTGTTAACCGCTGGGTCGCTGGTTCGAGTCCGGCCCGGGGAGCCACCCCTTCCTTCCGTCACATTTTCCTTGCTGCGGGTGTGCATGTCCGCGCTGCGGAACGGTATGTCTGCGGAAGCGCATGACCGGCATTCATCGTTCGATCGTCATTCTCACTGGTGCCGGGATTTCCGCCGAATCGGGGCTCGCGACCTTTCGTGGCGCCGGCGGGCTCTGGATGGGGCACCGGGTCGAGGATGTCGCCACACCCGAAGCCTTCGCGCGACAGCCGGAGATGGTCCACGCCTTCTACAATGCGCGCCGCCGCCAGCTCGCCGATTCCGCCATAGCGCCCAATGCGGCACATGAAGCGCTGGTGCGGCTCGAAGATGGATGGGCCGGCGATTTCCTGCTGGTAACGCAGAATGTCGATGACCTGCACGAACGGGCCGGCAGCAAGAGAATCGTGCACATGCACGGCGAACTGCGCCGTGCCCGGTGCACTACCTGCGATCGCGGTTTCGCATGGCTCGATGATCTCGGGACGGATACGGCCTGTCCCCATTGCGCGAGGACCGGCAGCCTGCGGCCGGATATCGTCTGGTTCGGTGAAATGCCGATGGATCTCGAACGGATCCATCGTGCATTGCAGGGATGCGATCTCTTCATCAGCATCGGCACCTCCGGCCTCGTCTACCCGGCAGCGGGCTTCGTCGAGGCGGCACCGGCTGCCCGCACGGTCGAGATCAACCTCGAACCGACCTCGCGTCGGTCAATGTTCGATGAACATCGAACCGGCCCCGCCGGAACACTGGTGCCGGCGCTCGTGCACGAACTCCTGCAAGCGTGAGATCGCCGTCACTCGGCTCGACACCGGCATCCCCACCCTGCCCCGGTATCAACGTACAGACCGAAAGCGCAGCGACCTCACGGAACCCTCCAGATTCCGAAAACCGTTCCATGTGGCACGGACCCCTTGTTTTGCATCAATTCAACCAGTCAGATCAGCATGATCTGTCTGGATCGATTCACTGGCAGCGTGTTGGCGGAATGCCGATAGCCGCCAATCGTCAGGATTTGCTGAAAACACGGCGCGGGCGGTGCGCAATCAGCCGCGGCCTTCGCGCGCAAGCTGGCGGGAGAGAATGGCCACCGGTATGAGCCCGACCAGCACGAGGACCAGCGCCGGCAGTGCGGCTTCGGCCAGACGTTCATCGCGGGCGAGATTGAAGACCCTGACCGCCAGCGTGTCGAAATCGAACGGTCTGAGAATGAGGGTTGCGGGCAGTTCCTTCATCACGTCCACGAATACGAGAAGTCCCGCCGTGGCGATCGACGGGCCGATCAGCCTGAGATGGACATCCCGTAGCCGCGCCAGGACACCCAGTCCTAGAATCGAGGCCGCGTCTTCCAGCGAGGGGCGGATCTTGGCGAAACCTGCCTCGATGGCCCCGAGCGAAACGGTCATGAAC